>DAIMCZ010000121.1:0-1574 GCA_036726125.1 Candidatus Nanopelagicaceae bacterium | reverse complement strand
CGGGCGGCAAAGGTACTGATGGCAATTTCACGCCGGTCGAAGAGTTGGCAGATGCATTGGGCGGCGCAGTCGGAGCCTCACGTGCAGCTACTGATGCTGGCTGGTACCCACACTCCTTCCAGGTTGGGCAGACCGGCAAGACGGTGAGCCCACAGCTCTACATCGCAGCGGGCATCTCTGGCGCGATTCAACATCGCGCAGGAATGCAGACCTCGAAGACAATTGTTGCCGTGAATAAGGATCCTGAGGCACCGATCTTTGATGTCGCGGATTTCGGAATCGTCGGCGATCTCTTCACAGTCCTGCCTCAAGTCCGTGATGGAGTGAACGCTAAGAAGGCCTAACTGGGCCAACGATCGGGACCAACCTGACCTAGAATTGTCCGGTGGGAATCTACTTCGATCATGCTGCGACGACGCCAATGTCGAAGCCAGCGATCGATGCGCTCAATCTTCAGATCTCTCGACTTGGAAATGCCTCAAGCCTTCACACCCAGGGGCGATCTGTCCGTAAAGAGGTTGAAGAAGCGCGCGAGAGAATTGCGAGCATTGCGGGTTGCGGTCCGTCAGAGATCATCTTTACCGGTTCGGGTACCGAAGCAAATAATTTAGCGATCAAGGGCTTTTACTGGAAGCAACATCGAGCTCACCCAGAACGAAACATCATCATTATTTCGGCCTTTGAGCACCATGCGGTTATGGATCCAGTCGAGTGGCTAGAGGTGCATGAAGGCGCTCACGTTATTCAAATTCCAGTGACTCGCGATGGCGTGATTGATCTAGAAGCGCTCACCGAGATCGTTGAAATAAACCGAGCGAAGATTGCCGTGATTGCGGTGATGCACTCCAATAACGAGGTCGGAACAGTCCAACCGATCCACGAAGTGGTCCGAATCGCTGCCGGAATTCCTGTACACACCGATGCTGTTCAATCGTTTGGAAAGATTGATTTCAACTTTGACTCACTCGGAGTTACCTCTGCAACGATCAGTGCTCATAAGGTGGGCGGGCCACTCGGAGTTGCTGCACTGATCCTCCAGCGCGGAATCGATATCACTCCGATTCTCCACGGCGGGGGACAAGAACGCGATATTCGAAGCGGCACTTTGAATGCGCCGGCGATCGTCTCGTTTGCGGCGGCGGCAAAGGATGCCGAGAGCAATCGCGGTGCGCGGTACTCATCGATCAGAGAGTTGCGTACATATTTGATCGAAGCGCTACGAGCAAAGATCTCTGATATTCGCGTCAATGGCGATGTCGAACCAGCCCTTCCCGGAATTGCAAATATCACCTTCCCTGGCACCGAGAGTGATGGCCTGCTCTTACTCCTTGATGCAGAAGGAATTGCTTGTTCAACTGGATCTGCCTGCAGCGCCGGGGTGCCACAGGCAAGCCACGTCCTTCTTGCAATGGGGATTTCAGAGCGCGACGCACGCTCATCGCTACGATTCTCATTGGGAGTAAGTAATACTCGCTCTGAAATTGATCACCTTGCTTCTGTGATCGGTTCAGTAGTTGAGCGATCTCGGGCCGCGCAGGCTCGACATTAACGGGGAGTTGACGTGAAAGTTATTG
>DAIMCZ010000120.1:0-1713 GCA_036726125.1 Candidatus Nanopelagicaceae bacterium | reverse complement strand
GAACCTTTAGGAGACTAGAGTACCAATTGCATCGCCGCGCACCGCGCGAGCGATATTGCCCTTGCTCTTGAGGTCAAAAACGACGATCGGTAACTTATTTTCGCGGCAGAGGCTGAAGGCAGCCGCATCTGCAACGGCCAAAGACTTAGCGATGACATCATCAAAACTGATCGAAGAGTACTTAGTAGCCGTTGGATCCTTCTTTGGGTCTGCGGTGTAAACCCCATCGACTCCGCTCTTGGCGAGCAATAGGGCCTCTGACCCAATTTCAAGTGCGCGCTGCGCAGCCACAGTATCGGTGGTGAAGTACGGCATTCCTGCACCAGCGCCAAAGATGACGACGCGACCCTTTTCAAGGTGGCGGATGGCGCGCAGTGGAATGTAAGGCTCGGCGACCTGACCCATAGTGATGGCGGTCTGCACGCGGGTTTCAATACCCTCTTTTTCTAAAAAATCTTGTAGCGCCAAGCAGTTCATAACGGTGCCAAGCATGCCCATGTAGTCGGCGCGCGCCCGGTCCATACCGCGCTGTTGTAGTTCGGCGCCGCGGAAGTAATTACCGCCGCCGACCACAATCGCTATCTGAGTTCCACCGCGGACAACCTCGGCGATCTGTTCTGCAATATCGTGCACAACATCGGGATCAACTCCGATGCCCTTTGCGCCTCCGAAAACTTCCCCAGAAAGTTTAAGGAGCACTCGCTTATAACCTGTGGTGGTCATGGCAAGTGCTCCTAACTTTAAGTGGAACTTTAAGCGGCAGAATCTATGGTGCTGAGATTACTGTCCAACTCTGAAACGGTGAAACGCCGACACGGCAGTCTTTGCCTCATCGAGGACCTGCTGCACTGTCTTCTTCGCATCCTTCGCGAAGGCCTGCTCAAGAAGGCTAACTTCCTTCACAAAACCTGTAACGCGACCGGCAACGATCTTCTCGATTGCGGCTTCTGGCTTACCTTCATTGCGGGCAGTCTCTTCAGCGATATGGCGCTCGTTAGCGATCGCTTCGGCTGGAACTGAATCGCGGTCGAGGTATTGCGGAGCGAATGCTGCGATGTGCTGTGCAACATCCTTGCCTGCCTCGGGAGCCACGGTGGTTGTTTGTACAAGCACGCCGAGCTGTGGAGGTAGGTCAGGATTGGTGCGGTGCAAGTAGAGCGCAACAGGCGAGCCTTCAAGAACAGCGATGCGACGCAGTTCGATCTTCTCACCAAGAGTTGCATTTCCCTCATCGATGCGAGCCTGAACGGTTGCACCTGTTGGAAGAGTCGAAGCCAAGAAGGCATCGAGAGCAGAGATCTTTGAGGCGAAGAGGTGCGCCAAGAGTTCTTCGGCCAACTCAACGAAACGCTCACCCTTTGCAACGAAGTCTGTCTCGCAAGCGAGCTCAAGCATGACGCCGAGGTTGCCCTCAGCCTTTGCAAGGACCACACCATTCGAGGTTGTGCGACCTTCGCGCTTGGTAACTCCCTTGAGTCCCTTTACGCGAATGATCTCAACGGCCTTATCAAAATCGCCGTCGGCCTCATCGAGCGCCTTCTTGCAATCGAGCATGCCCGCGGCAGTCGCCTCGCGCAGACGCTTTACATCTTCAGCTGTATATGAAGCCACGAATTATTCTCCCTTTACTTCTTCTGTTGCTGTAACAGTTATTTCTACGACTGGGGCCTCACCGGCTCCAACTTCAAACTCTGCTGATTCACCGATAGGTGC
>DAIMCZ010000119.1:0-1748 GCA_036726125.1 Candidatus Nanopelagicaceae bacterium | reverse complement strand
GTGGTGGTTGTTGACTTGGTCGCTTCGACGATGATGCTCGAAAGTGCTTGATTGCCTGTGATGGTGTTCTCCATGGTGGTGATTGGAATCAAGACCAGACTGTCACCATCTTGAAAGCCTGAGGCACCCTTCACCGAGGTCAGGCCTATAACCGTAAATTCGATACCGGAACATCGCATGGTCTGACCAATGGGGTTTGAAGTCCCAAAGAGCGCAGTTGCAGTGGTCTGCCCGATGAGTGCAACGCGCCTAGCGTTGGTGACATCGTCATTGGTGAAGTAACTGCCTTTTTGTATGGAGGTATTGCTGGCTTCGTAATAAGCGGGCCAGGTGCCATAGAAGGTTGATGGAGTTGAAGTGTTCGCCCCAACAACGCAGGTTCCATTTGTTGAAACTATGGGAGCTACCTGTTTGATATCGGGGGCCTGCGTCTTGTCAGCTAGTGCAACCGTATCGAGAATAGTTAATGGCTTCTGCGAACTAGCGCTGGCTCTCGCGCGTGGACCAAATCCGCCACCGCCAGAACGAACCTGTAGCGAGTTAGTTCCGAGACGATCAAGGGAAGCTTGGATCGCCTTACTAGAACCGTTACCAACTGCCAGCAAGATAATGACAGATGCAACACCAATCATGATGCCGAGAGTCGTTAGCGCTGTACGCAATCGATTAGTGAAGAGTCCGCGTATCGCAAAGCGAATGATTTCAAAGACACTCATGCGACGCGCTCCTCATTGAGTTTATCGCTGATGATCTTGCCATCGCGCATGCGAATGATTCGCTTGGCACGGTGCGCGACATCATCTTCGTGTGTAATAACTACAACGGTTCGACCGGCTGCATTGATCTGATCAAAGAGATCCAACAGATCAGCAGTTGATTTGGAATCAAGTGCGCCAGTTGGCTCATCGGCGAGAAGGAGAGCAGGGCGAGTTGCAAGTGCGCGCGCTACCGCGACGCGTTGCTGTTGACCACCAGATAGCTCGGTCGGCTCGTGATTGATGCGATCCCCCAGCCCTACAACGTCCAGCGCGACCATTGCCCTGGCGCGACGTTCCTTCGGTTTAATACCTTGGTAGGCCATAGGCAGTTCGACATTCGCTAGCGCGGTAGTGCGTGGAATCAAGTTGAAGGACTGGAAGATAAATCCAATCTTTCTGCCGCGCACAATCGAGAGATGGTTTTCATCCATCGAAGAGATCTCAATTCCGTCGAGAAAGTACTTCCCGCTGGTCATGATGTCGAGTGCGCCGAGGATATTCATCAGGGTCGATTTACCAGATCCCGATGGACCCATAATGGCGACGTACTCCCCAGCTTCGATGGTGAGGCTCACGCCATCAAGGGCATAGATCGATGCGTCACCGACGCCGTAACGCTTGACTGCATCACGAACCTCGATAACCGGTTGCTTATCAACCACCGAATCCACCGCCTCCGCCTGCGCCACGTCCGCCACCGCCAGTGATGCCGATGCCAGCACCTCCGAGGACAGAAGGAACGCCGCTGAGCGATGAAGAGGAGCTAACCACGGAAGGCAGAGCGACCTGTTGTCCAACCTTGAGACCCGAGAGGATTTCATCGGATGAATCACCGACGATTCCGACCAGAACTGAGGTCGGGGTTTCAACCTGCTTTCCGCCGACGGTTGTCACGACATTTACAGTGGAACGAGTCCCACGAGTTGTAACCGCACGCGAGGTCACAGAGATCGCATTTGGTGAGTCGGCGACGATCACTGTTGCAGTAGC
>DAIMCZ010000118.1:0-1752 GCA_036726125.1 Candidatus Nanopelagicaceae bacterium | reverse complement strand
GTGGCGTCATCATGGATGTCGTCAATGTCGAGCAGGCGAAGATTGCTGAAGATGCCGGCGCCGTGGCTGTTATGGCACTCGAGCGCGTGCCTGCAGATATCCGCGCGCAAGGCGGAGTAGCTCGCATGTCTGATCCAGATATGATCGAAAAGATCCAGGCCGCCGTTTCGATTCCCGTCATGGCGAAGGCTCGCATCGGTCACTTTGTCGAGGCACAGATTCTGCAGACACTCGGTGTGGATTACATCGATGAGTCAGAGGTATTGACCCCAGCCGATTTTGAAAACCATATCGACAAATGGAACTTCACCGTTCCCTTCGTCTGCGGAGCAACAAATCTCGGAGAGGCGCTGCGCCGCATCAATGAGGGCGCCGCGATGATTCGATCTAAAGGTGAAGCCGGCACCGGAGATGTTTCAAATGCAACGACTCACATGCGCAAGATTTCACAGGAGATTCGTCGCCTGACCTCTATGCGTGAGGACGAGCTTTATGTCGCAGCAAAAGAACTGCAAGCACCTTACGAATTAGTCAAGGAGGTTGCCCAGACCGGGAAGCTTCCCGTCGTTCTCTTTACTGCAGGCGGAATTGCCACACCAGCGGATGCCGCGATGATGATGCAACTCGGTGCGGATGGTGTCTTCGTTGGTTCTGGAATCTTTAAATCTGGTAATCCAGCAGCGCGAGCGAGCGCTTGCGTGAAGGCAGTTACGTATTACACCGATCCAAAGGTCGTCGCGGATGTATCTCGCGGCTTAGGGGAAGCAATGGTCGGAATTAACGTGGCTGATATTCCAGTTCCGCATCGCTTGGCTGAGCGCGGCTGGTAAATCCGCCCCCTTTGCTATGTTGGTAGGAGTCCTAGCCCTGCAGGGCGATTTTAGGGAGCACATTTCTGCTCTAGCGGAGTGCGGAGTGGAAGCGATTCCAGTCAAGCATCTCTCTGAGGTCGATGCTATCGATGCTCTCGTTCTACCAGGCGGAGAATCAACAACTATTGCCAAACTGGCTCGTACCTTCGGTCTCTTCGACAGGATCTCTGAGCGGATTCACGGCGGGATGCCTACCTACGGCTCCTGTGCGGGAATGATTCTCCTTGCTGATCGCATCGAGGGTGCAGCGGCGGGTCAGGAGTCCTTTGGTGGGTTAGATATCACCGTACGCCGGAACGCCTTTGGACGTCAGGTCGACTCATTTGAGTCCGACCTCAATATGACGGGTATTACCGCCCCAGCCATCCGTGCCGTTTTTATTCGGGCGCCGTGGGTTGAGGCTTTGGGTCCAAGCGTGGAGGTTTTGGCTTCCGTCGAATTTAATGGAGAATTGCACCCTGTTGCGGTGCGGCAGGGCAATCTCCTTGCCACCTCTTTTCACCCGGAGATCACCGGGGATAACCGGGTTCATCGCTACTTTATTGAGACGATTTGTAAGGCAGATATTTCGTAGGACGGCAGTTTCGTAGGACGGCAGTTTCGTAGGACGGCATTGCGTAACAACGCGCGGGGCTTAGATAAGTAAGAAAAAGGTTGGTGAGTTAAATGTCAGGCCATTCCAAATGGGCAACGACAAAGCATAAGAAGGCGGTTATTGACTCTCGCCGTGCAAAGAATTTCGCAAAGTTGATTAAGGCCATTGAGATCGCAGCTCGCAACGGTGGTCCAGATGTAGATGGCAATCCAACCCTCTTTGATGCGATCGCAAAGGCTAAGAAGAACTCCATGCCTGCCGACAATATCGAGCGCGCTGTTAAGC
>DAIMCZ010000117.1:0-1758 GCA_036726125.1 Candidatus Nanopelagicaceae bacterium | reverse complement strand
ACCGGCACAAAGAGACCGTACTCATCAGCCTTGCCACGCTTTCCCGGTCTTTCAATCAAGGAGTGACCGCTACTAAAGGCCCACCTCAGAACGAGAATAAAGAATGCGACCACGACAAAGCCCGCGAAACTCTTGAAAAAGAGGCCATTGTCGATTCCGCCGAGCATGTAGGAACGGTACTAGGAAAAAGAGATCCTTGAAGGGTCAACTAATTTGTAGGAAACTATCCCGCATGTCCAGTCGCGATGTAGCTATGAACATCTTGCAGGCCGCGGGAATTCCACTTAATAGCAGCGAACCGTGGAGCATTCACGTCCACAACGAGAAGATCTGGGATCGGGTGATCTCCCAGAAGCAGTTGGGATTCGCTGAAAGTTATATGGATGGGTGGTGGGATTGTGCCGCCCTCGATGTGATGTTAACGAAGCTGCTATCGGTCAATGTGCTAGACCTCATGCGTCCCAGCCCCGCACTTGCCTTTCACGTCGCACGTTCCTCCCTCTTAAACAACCAGACCAAGAAGCGTGCCGCTGCCAATGCGAAGCACCACTACAACATCGGCAACGACCTCTACTCACGCATGCTGGACTCGGAAATGGTGTACTCATGCGCCTATTGGAAGAGCGCCAACAATTTAGAAGAGGCGCAACGCGCCAAGTTTGATCTCATCTGCCGCAAATTAGAGTTACAGCCCGGGATGCGTCTGCTCGATATCGGAAGCGGTTGGGGTGGCTTCTTGCGTTACGCAGTCAAGAATTATGGGGTTGAAGCAACTGGTATCTCACCCGCTGATAATCAGATCTCGTTAGCGCGTGAGAAATCTGAAGGACTTGGCATCAACTTCATCCAACAGGACTATCGAGATCTCACTGGCCAATTCGATCGCATCGTCTCGATCGGGATGATGGAGCACGTTGGACCCAAAAATTACAAGACCTTCTTCGGGAAGTGCGATGAGCTCCTCACCAAGGATGGCCGGATGTTGCACCACACGATCGCTTCCAATCTTTCTAAATTAGTAACCGATCCATTCTTTGATCGTTACATATTTCCTGGAGGCGTTCTCCCCTCACTGGCCCAGATTGCTGCTGCGACCGAAAATGTATTTGTCATCGAGGATGTTCATAATTTTGGCCCAGATTACGATCGCACCCTTTTAGAGTGGCAGAAAAATATCTCTGCGAAGTGGTCCGAGATTCCGGAGTATGACGAGCGCTTCCAGCGCATGTGGGACTACTACTTGCTCTCATCCGCCGCTGGTTTCCGAGCCGGAAATCTCCAGTTAATTCAATGCGTCTTTCAGAGGGTGGGGCAGCGCCCTACCTACGTGACCGCTCGTTAAAGCTTTCGCGCGGTTGTAAAGCGGGGCCTACCGGTCAGGTCGCTGACCAAGTTGATCTCAGTGAATCCTGACTCCAAGAGGGCGGCGATAGCGCTCCCCTGAGTCTCATCGTGCTCTAGCGCCAAAAAACCACCAGATTGAAGGAGCCGTAGCGCGCTGGCGATGAACTGTGCGGGGGCCTCTAGTCCCTCGCGTCCGCCACCAAAGAGAGCTTCCGATGGCTCTTTACGTACTTCTGGGGGTAGCGCTTGGCCTTGCGGAATATAGGGAGGGTTTGCCACGACAACATCGAAGGTATCACCTTCGCATGCAATAGCGACATCACTTTCGATGATTCGCACCGAGGGGCAGAGCGTCGCAACATTTTTCTGTAACCAGGGCAGCGCATCAGCCGAGTTTTCTACGGCGGTAACAGA
>DAIMCZ010000116.1:0-1781 GCA_036726125.1 Candidatus Nanopelagicaceae bacterium | reverse complement strand
GCATAGAAAGCCGGGAGATAGTGCTCGTCCCTTATTTCAGCGAAGGGAGGCATCTCATATTCGAGAGTGCTTACTGTGGAGAAGGGATTTGTTGAAGGAAGGCTCATTGGCCCATCTTAATCTGCTGCGACTATTACTTCCTGAGTCGCACTAACTCCATCTATATCCAGGGTTGCATCGACGGGTACAGAGCGCTTAATGACCGCGAGAGCGATCGGTCCCAGTTCGTAGTGACGAGCCATTGAGCCAATCTCACCAACTTCTTTACCATCAAGCTTTACCTTGGCCCCATGCTCGGGCATATGGACCATCGAGCCATCGAGGTGCAACAAGACCAGTCGGCGCGGAGGGCGTCCTAAGTTATAAACCTTGGCAACTGTCTCTTGACCGCGGTAGCAGCCCTTGTTCATATGCACGGCCGTGTGCAAGAAGCCCAACTCATTGGGAATCGATTTGTGATCAGTCTCGAGAAGAATTCGGGCTCGGCCAGCCGCAATTCGTTCAGCCTCTAGGGCCCATGTTCCAACTTGAACGTAGCCAGCGCTCTTGTAGGCGGCAATAACGTCTGCGAGTTCAGTGCGCGGAACAAGTGCATATGGACCACCAAAAGTATCGGGAGTTCCAGGTGCGCGTAGGACAGCAAATTCACTGCTGCGATCTTGCACATCTACATCGAGCATAAATTTCATTTTGTTGAGGTAGTTGATTAACTCTTCGGCCTTTGCGGCTTCGGTATGCAGCCACATCGAACTTCCATCGTCGACTAAAAATAGTTGCTGTTCTATGTGACCTTGCGCATCGAGTAAGAGCGTCTCGCTCCATTGCCCGCTGGGGAGGGTTGCGAGTTCCTGCGTCATCATGTCGTTGAGCCACTTGATGCGGTCGCTTCCGCTAATACTGATTACGGCGCGATGTGAGAGATCAGCCCAACCTTTACCGGCGGCAAGAGCGCGCTGCTCCTGATTGGGTTCACCAAAGTGCCAGATCGAACCTGCATCTAAACCCGATTCAACAAGTACTGCGCTCATTAATTATCGGGTTAAAGCGGCGCACTTGGCGCAGGTACCATAAATTGCAAAGTGGGTTACATCTGTCTTGAAGCCATAATCATCAGCTAATTGTTGAACGAAACTAGCGGCAGTTTCGATTGGAGCATCTCCGACTTCGCCGCAGACTCCACAGACCAGATGTAGGTGCGTTAACTCTTCGGCGGCGTGATACGTCGCACCACCATGTCCAAGGTGTGTGTGTTGCACCAAACCAACATTTTCAAGAGTTTCAAGATTGCGGTAGACAGTGGAGAGATTAATTCCGGGGTGCGTGATGTGAATCTTGTTGGCGACCTCTTCAGGAGTGGCGTGTCCAAGATCGCGCACCGCCTGTAGAACTAATTCGCGCTGCGGTGTTAAGCGCAGACCCTTCTCTCTTAACTCATTCTGTTCAGCCATGGGGTAAGCCTAAACCTCTTCCGAGAAGGTGAACAAAGCCTCGATGTAGTGCTCACCAGTAATGCCTAAGTTTTGGGCATTAGGAGGTGCGGTCTGTGGCTCAATGCAGACACCGTCGCTATCTTCGGTGTAAACGACCCAATAAGGAGCATCCGACTCGACAGTAATACGAGCCGCTCCTGGCCAAACGACAGAAGGGATTCCCTTAATTCCGGTGAAGCAGTCATCCCAGGGCTCTTTAGGCTGGGGGACTAACTCTCCGGTCGGCAGGCCATCATCGCCGCGGATCAGCATCTGAGCGGCAGTGAATTCGACTTCAGCGGCATCTCCGCG
>DAIMCZ010000115.1:0-1802 GCA_036726125.1 Candidatus Nanopelagicaceae bacterium | reverse complement strand
CTAGTTGTTCACTCGTGAAGCCCCCAGTTGTCATGTGCACACTCTAATAGAGAGCAATAAACTTCTCGGCATGACTCATATAACCCTTAATAAAACTGACCTTAAAGTCCACCCGCTCTGCCTCGGCGGAAATGTATTTGGTTGGAGCGCCGATGAGGCTCAGTCCTTCGCAGTCCTGAACGCCTACACCGAGCACAATGGAAATTTCATTGACACTGCTGATGTCTACTCCGAGTGGAAAGATGGCAATACTGGTCATGATAGCGAGACGATCCTCGGTAAGTGGATGAAGCAGCGCAACAACCGCTCCGAAATCGTGATTGCTACAAAGGTAGCCAAGCTCTCGACCCGCCCCGGTCTTTCGGCCGCCAACATCACTGCGGCAGTCGAAGATTCTCTACGCGCGCTACAAACTGACTACATCGATATTTATTACTCTCATGAGGACGACAAAACGGTTCCGCTCCGCGAAACGCTTGGCGCTTATGACGCTCTGATAAAGGCAGGCAAGGTCCGCTACATTGCGGCATCCAATTACACGGGCGAACGTCTAGCTGAGGCTCTTGAAATCTCCAAGAGCGAGGGTTTTGCCCAGTACATCGCGCTACAGAATCAGTACAACTTGCTCGTTCGCAAAGAGTACGAGGAGGATGCAGCGCCTGTAGTTATTGAAGCGGGGATCTCCGGTATTCCATTCTTTGGCCTGGCCCGTGGCTTCCTATCCGGCAAGTATCGCCAGGGAGAAGTTGTTGACTCAGTCCGCGCGGCAGGCGTGGTCGATTACCAGAATGAACGCGGCTACAAAGTTGTTGCGCTACTCGAAGAGATCGCCAAGGAACACGGCACCTCGATTTCAGCCGTTGCTCTCGCTTGGCTAGCTGCACAACCTGGAGTCGCGACCCCAATCGCAAGCGCGCGCACCGTTGAACAACTCCAAGAGATAGTTAACTTTGCGCCAATTACATCTGAGCAAATCGCAAAGCTGACTGATCTAACAAATTAATCCCGTCGTAAAAAAATACGAAGGCCCTCGGTAAAACCGAGGGCCTTCTGCAGCTCTCTGACGAAAGGAAGAACAGGGTACCATTTTCCACACTTCGCTTAAATTCACATCTCGCTTCTCTCGTAATACTTTTGCACCAGAAAAATTAATATCTTCGTCAGATGTGGCTGTAGCTCAGCGGATAGAGCGGCCCTCTGACGAAAGGCAGGTCGTGAGTTCGATTCTCACCAGTCACATATCTACAAGGGAGGTTCTCGCCTCGTCAGCGAGAACCTCTTCTTGCTTCTCTACTTTGTGGCTGCAGGTGCTGGTGCTCCCCCTCCAGGAGCGCCACCGCCAAAGCCACCGCCGGGAGTGATCCCAAGTTGTGCAAAGCAGGTTTGTAGCGCTTGCGCTGTTGTCGGATCCTGGAAGTTAGGACGCGCTCCAGCTGCAAGTGTGATGCCGGCCTTCTTGAGGCAAGCAGTTAATTGTGGGTTCGAGAAGGCTCCACCTGCGCGGCGACCGGTACCTGCACTAGCCCCAGCCGATGCCGCTGGCGCTGGGACAGTTGCCGTTGTTCCACCCGATGTAGTTGTTCCGCCCGAACCCGCGGCGCCACCGGCTGGCGTTGTTCCGGTGGATGCTCCGGCTGCAGCCGCACCAGTATCAGTTACCCGAGCGGCGTCACCTGACACCAGTGATGAAGCCTGGGTTGGATCATCCAGAGTGATCGTTACTGTCGAACCCTTAACGGATTGAATGGTTCCGGTGATGCGCGTACCACCGCCAAATCCCCCAAATCCTCCCGCTGCGGCGG
>DAIMCZ010000114.1:0-1815 GCA_036726125.1 Candidatus Nanopelagicaceae bacterium | reverse complement strand
GCATTCTCGAATGCCTTCTTCGTCAAAATGTCTCGCGTAGTGATACCCAGGCGAATCAACTCAACAACTGCGGCGCCGGCTTTAATTGCGTAATCATCGCGGCGACGATCTACGGATGGAGGTGAAGCAGAACCAGGAAGTGAAAGTCCGAGCGCTTCACCGACAGCGGCCATGGTGTTTGCGGTGTACATACCGCCGCAAGCGCCTTCTCCAGGACAGATAGCGCGTTCGATCTCATCAACCTTCTCTTGGCTGATCAACCCACGTGCACACGCACCAACTGCTTCAAAGGCATCAATGATGGTTACATCTTTGCCATCTACCTGGCCCGCGAGAGTAGAGCCTGCGTAAACAAAGACGCTGGCTACATCAATACGAGCTGCTGCCATCATCATGCCCGGAAGCGACTTATCGCATCCGGCAAAGGTAACCATGCCATCGAGGCGCTCTGCCTGCATGACAGTTTCTACAGAGTCAGCGATGACCTCGCGAGAGACGAGGGAGAAGTGCATACCTTCGTGTCCCATTGAGATTCCATCGGATACCGAGATGGTTCCAAATTGCATCGGGAACCCGCCAGCCTCGATGACTCCTTTGCGAGATGCCTTGGCGAGGCGATCGAGAGAGAGATTGCACGGCGTGATTTCATTCCACGACGATGCGATACCGATCTGCGGCTTCACCCAGTCGTCATCGGTCATACCAACTGCCCGCAACATTCCGCGAGCTGGTGCGCGCTCTAAGCCATCGGTCACCAGTCCCGAGCGGGGCTTCATGGGATTCTTTGGCTCGGTCATCTTTTTACTCTCCCGTTGCTTTCTCGAATTGCCCTAAGTGCTTCAAAAGCAGTTCGCGAACTTTGGCAGCATCTGCCTGTCCGCCAGTCGCCTTCATCACCGCACCGATAAGTGCGCCAGCTGCCGGAATATTGCCCCCACGGATTCGCTCAGCGGTTTCGGGTTGCGCTGCAATAGCCGCTTCAATGGCGACCATCAAGGCTCCATCATCTGAAACAACTTTGAGGCCACGCTGTGCAATAACTTCGCTCGGAGTACCTTCCCCGGCGATCACACCTTCAACAACTTGGCGCGCCAGCTTGTCGGTGAGTTCACCGCTCTGAATGAGTGCAATCACTTCAGCCACTTGTTGCGGGGTGATGAGGGTGGTTGGGTCAACTTCCTTCTCATTTGCCAGACGGGAGATCTCGCCGAGCCACCACGAACGAGCGCGGGTCGAATCTGCACCGAGTGCGATTGTCTCTTCAACAACATCAAGGAGCCCAGCGTTGACGAGCGAGGTCATCTCTTTATCAGGCACAGACCATTCGGCTTTGAGACGAGCGCGGCGTGCTGAAGGACGCTCAGGAAGGGTTGCGCGCAACTCTTCGATCCATGCGCTATCTGGAACAACTGGGACGAGATCTGGCTCTGGGAAGTAACGGTAATCCTCGGCCTGCTCTTTGGAGCGACCGGGACGTGTCTGTCCGCTCTCCTCTAAGAAGTGGCGCGTCTCTTGAACGATGCGCTCCCCCGCTTCAAGGCGATTGGATTGACGAATTACTTCGCCGATAACAGCGCGCTCAACTGAGCGAAGAGAGTTAACGTTCTTGGTTTCGCTCCGAGTTCCAAGAGTTCCGCTACCGATCGGAGAGAGGGAGAGGTTAACGTCGCAACGCATCGATCCTTGCTCCATCTTCACATCTGAAACTCCAAGTGAGCGCAAGATGTCACGCAACTCTGTGACATATGCACGAGCAACCTGAGGTGCATACTTTCCAGTGCCACCAACAATCTTGGTCACGATCTCAACGAGAGG
>DAIMCZ010000113.1:0-1822 GCA_036726125.1 Candidatus Nanopelagicaceae bacterium | reverse complement strand
TGTGAAATAAATTTTTCCATAATTCTTCTCCTTACAAATCTGATGGGGATGAGAGAGTGCCGCGAATTGCTGTTGCGGCTGCAACCAATGGACTCACAAGGTGCGTACGACCGCCCTTACCTTGGCGGCCTTCAAAGTTTCGGTTAGATGTTGACGCTGCACGCTCTTGTGGTTTGAGTTGATCTGGGTTCATACCGAGACACATAGAGCAACCGGCGTTACGCCATTCACCACCTGCATCTAAGAAGACCTGATCGAGACCTTCAGCTTCTGCTTCAAGGCGAACCTTTGCAGATCCTGGAACGACGAGTAAACGAAGTGATGGTGCAATCTTCTTACCCTTAAGAATTGCGGCAGCTGCACGGAGATCTTCGATACGACCGTTGGTGCATGACCCGAGGAAGACAGTGTCTACAGTGATTGATTTCAACGGAGTTCCAGCGACAAGCCCCATATATGTGAGTGCTCGCTCGGCTGCGCCACGTTCTTCAGCATCGGCGATCTCAGCAGGGTTTGGAACTACTGCATTGAGCGGCAGGCCCTGTCCTGGGTTAGTACCCCAGGTGACAAATGGTTCGAGCTCATCTGCATTGATCGTAATTTCTTTATCGAAGGTTGCATCTGAGTCGGTGTGGAGGGTCTTCCAGTATGCGACAGCTGCATCCCAATCGGCTCCTTGCGGTGCGTGCGGCTTATCTTTGACGTATGCAAATGTGGTCTCATCAGGTGCGATAAGCCCAGCGCGCGCGCCAGCTTCAATCGACATATTGCAGACGGTCATGCGACCTTCCATCGAGAGCGCGCGAATAGCAGATCCGCGATATTCAAGGACGTAGCCCTGTCCCCCGCCAGTGCCGATCTTCGCAATGATCGCAAGGATGATGTCCTTAGAAGTAACACCGGCCTTGAGAGTGCCCTCAACATTGATAGCCATCGTCTTTGGACGGATCAACGGAAGCGTCTGAGTTGCAAGCACATGTTCAACTTCTGATGTACCAATACCAAATGCAAGTGCACCGAAGGCGCCATGCGTTGATGTGTGGGAGTCGCCGCAGACGATCGTCATTCCTGGCTGGGTAATTCCAAGCTGTGGTCCAACAACGTGAACGATTCCTTGTTGTGAGTCACCAAGTGAGTGGATGCGAACACCAAACTCTTTGCAATTGGCGCGAAGGGTATCGACCTGAAGTTTTGAGACCGGATCAGCGATTGGCTGATCAATATTAAGAGTTGGGACGTTGTGGTCCTCGGTGGCAATAGTGAGATCCGGACGGCGAACCGGACGACCTGCTAAGCGCAGGCCATCAAATGCCTGAGGGCTCGTGACCTCGTGAATGAGATGAAGATCGATATAGAGCAAATCTGGCTCATTGGCCGCACTACTAACAATGTGGTCAGCCCAAATCTTCTCGGCAAGTGTCTTACCCATAACTCCTCCGTGCTCTTCATTTCCCAAAATCGGGACCAATATTTGCATCTCGCATTTCGAGATGCCAGTATTAGATTATGGACAAGAAGAATAGCGGAGTCGGCGTTCTAGACAAAGCCGTAAGAATTATGGCCACCCTCGAATCAGGGCCACACTCCCTCACCGAACTTGTTGCCGCAACTGGCATAGCACGACCAACTGCGCACCGCCTCGCCGTCGCACTTGAATTTCATCGCCTTCTGACGAGGGACCTCATGGGTAGATTCACACTTGGACCCCGCTCTGGTGAATTGGCTGCAGCAGCTGGCGAAGATCGACTTCTCGCTATCGCAGCACCCGCCCTTACCGCTCTTCGCGATGCCACATCAGAGAGCGCCCAGCTATACCGTAGAC
>DAIMCZ010000112.1:0-1824 GCA_036726125.1 Candidatus Nanopelagicaceae bacterium | reverse complement strand
TTAGCAGTGAGGCGCACTCGACCGGGCTATGCGACGTCTCCAAGTGGTGAGCGGAGTTTACAGGGAATTGGGGTGCTGGGAACCCGGCTTTACTCCAAACCTCCGCCATCGGAATGACCTTGGGATGAGATCAGGCGGTAACCGACGCCACGAACAGCTGTGATTACCTTGGGTCCACCTGCTGCCTTGATCTTGAGACGTAAGCGTGAGGCGTGCGTATCCAAGAAGTGGTCATTTGCAAAATCTCCCGCGCCGCCGATCACGGCGATCACCTCTTCGCGAGTAAAGACTTTACGGGGGCGCTCCATAAGTAGTTTAAGGAAATCAAACTCTGTACGGGTTACTGCAACTTCTCCATCATCAAACTGGACCTGTCGCGTCTCTAAATTGAGCGAAAGTCCGCCAGCGCTTATAACGCCTAAACGCTGCGTTCTCTCTCCCTTGGAGTGTCTGATCTGAGTAGATACGCGAAGGGCCAAGATTCGTGGGCTTACTGGCTTTGCGATGTAGTCATCTGCGCCTGCGGCAAGACACATCGCCTCATCTACCTCTTCACCGCGATCGGTCAACATGATGATCGGAACAACCGATTTTCTTCGGATCTCACGGCAGACCTCAAAACCATCTGGATGACCCATGCTCAAGTCGAGTACAACTACTGCTGGATTCTCGGAGTGAAATTTAAGGAGAGCGTCGCTTCCATCCTCGGCTTCTACTACTTGATAACCCTCGGCCTCTAGGGCGGTTCTGACAAAGGCACGCACATCCTTGTTGTCATCAACAATCAAGATCAACTCACTGGCCATCAATTTCACCCTCGTCTTCGTTTGGTAGTGCTGCCTTCATATCGCTAATCAATGCGTCGCGTTGGTTCATTAACTCTACATTTTCTCCCGTAAAACCTTCGGGAATCGAACGGGAGAGCGCAAGAAGTTTTTCTCCAAGTTCCGGGAACTCGTAGAAGGCTAGCGCACCACCGTATTCGTGCAACTTATCTTTCAGGCTTTCAGGGGATTGCTCCTCAATCGACGCAATCGCCTCACTGAGCAATCCGTACTTTCGTCCCGCAACTAACTCCTCAACCGGCGAAAGATACTCTAAGAATTCGATTGTAAAAGTGGTTCCCTCGCCCAGTTTCGATTCGATCGACAATTTAGCGTCATGGAAATCGACCACTTTGGCGACGATCGCAAGGCCTAGTCCCGTCCCGGGAATGTGCTCTTCCACCGCGTTAGAGGCTCGATAAAAGCGTTCAAAGAGCATGGACATTTCATCTTCTGGAATTCCAATTCCATGATCCGCAATGGCAACAGTTATGTGGTCGCGAAGGCTCTTTCCCGGCTTGCGACCGACAAAGATCTCGATCGTCGTACCAGCTGCTGTAAATTTGATGGCGTTGGCTATTAAATTAATTGTTGCTTGCGACAATAAGCCAGCATCTCCCGAAATCTGATAGCAATCGTTTTCGTCATAATTAAACGTGACAGTTATATTCTTCTTCTGTATCTCTGCATCCATAATAAATATGGCATCGCGCAAAACTTCTAATAGATCGATCTTCTTAAAGGTGTCTCGTTTGTTGGGCGAGTCCAGGAGCGACAATGCGAGCAGGCTTTGGACCAACGAGAGCAATATGGTCGCATTGCGATCTAGTACCTCAAAAATCTCTTCGAGTTGAGGATTGCCACCGAAGTCGATGGTGGTCGCCAAGACATCAACGTAGCCAATGATGCTCGTTAAAGGGGTACGGAGTTCATGGCTGATATTGGAGATAAATTCATTCTTGGAAGCGTTCAGTGATTCGAGTTCGACGACAACCAGATT
>DAIMCZ010000111.1:0-1893 GCA_036726125.1 Candidatus Nanopelagicaceae bacterium | reverse complement strand
GCTTCCAACCTAGAGGCTTGGCGCTTGATCGCCGAGCATCCCCATGGTGGACATGAGCGCACGATGGAGTTTCGCTTCTTGAGCCATCCGATTGAGATCAAAGGTGATGGCAAGGTGGAGGAGGTCGTCTTCGGTATCAATGAGATTAGGAACGGGAAGGTTGTCGATACCGGCAATACCTATTCAATTAAGACCAATTTGGTTGTCTCGGCCATTGGGTATCACTCACTCCCGATAAAAGGAATCTCCTTCCGTGACGGCAAGGTCGAAAACGATAATGGACGTGTCTTGGGTACCAACATCTACACAGTTGGCTGGGCTAAGCGCGGACCTTCGGGCGTCATCGGGACAAATAAGAGCGATGCATCAGATGTCGTCAAACTTCTGATCGAGGACCTTGATCCCGAGCCAAAGAATGGCGGAGATATCACCGTCGTTATTCCGTTAGCGATCACGATCATTGATCAAAGTGGTTGGGCAAAGATCAATGCCGCCGAAGTTGCTGCTGGTGAAGCGGTTGGCAAGCCACGCGTTAAAGAAGTTGAGATCGCAAAACTTATTTCTCTTGCGCAATAACGTAACGGGAACCCGCAGCCAACGCTAAGCCCAACGCCGCTGGTACGAGCATTGCCCAGCGCAGGGTGATTGCTTCGGAGATGTAACCCATAAGCGGGGGACCTACCACGAAGCCGAAGTAAGAAATTCCCGAAACCGTCGCGACTGCTTCAGAAGGTGCGATCGTCCCACTGAACTTATGTATTGCGATCGTTCCTGCCTCGCTGTAGATCATCGGAATCACGATGCACATTCCAGCGCCTAGGAAGGTCCATCCAAAGATCTCTCCGCCGATTCCGCCGATGAGTAGTCCCGTTCCCAATCCAATTCCAGCGCAGAGGCCGCCAGCGAAGAGAAGCTTCCCCGGGCCGTAACGGTGGGCCAAGCGATCTCCCAAGAATCGTCCAGTCACCATCGTCGTTGAGAAACATATAAATGGCAGGGTGCCTATGAAGGGGGAGGAGTGGAACGTGGTTCGAGCCAAGACACCACCCCAATCACCTGCGGAGCCTTCACCGATCGAGGCAGACATTCCAAGCAATCCCATAACCCAGAAGATGGTTGGTCGCTTTGGCCTCTTATGTTTTCGCGGCTCCTGTTGATCACTTGATGCGGGCAGGAACCTGGATTTCATAAAGAAAAGGACGACGATGAAGAGGAGTGCAACCAGCAACTCTTGAATGATCACCTTCACGTGGAACTGGGCCATGGCTCCACCGCACGCACTTCCCAACAAAGCGCCGACGGAGTAAAGCGCGTGGAAGGTGCTCATAACTCTGCGTTTGAATCTCTGTTCTAGTGTTACAGCGTGCGTGTTCATTGCAACATCTTGAAAGGCAATCGCATACCCAAAAAAGTAGAGAGTGATGCAGAAGGAGATGTAATTAAAGGAGAGACCAACTAAGGGAAGCGAAATAATGGTTGCTAACGAACCAAGAATCGTGACCTTAGCGCTACCGTGTTTGGCGGACCAACGACCGCTCGGCCCAAGTGCGGAGAGAACTCCAGCGGCCATCAAGAAGAGCGCAGTACCGAGTGCACCGTTGCTGATCTTTAGGTGGAATTTATAGTCAGGGAGTTGAGAGACCAAGATTCCGACCGAAAAACCGTTCATCATGAAGGCTAAAGTGGTCGCGAGTCGCGCTCTGGTTAACTCACTTTGGGCCATTGCGAAATCCTAGAGAATTAACCCTGATTAGTCGCCAAATTCACTGGTTTTGGGCTCACGCCCCTCAGCAGGTAGTATTCACTCTCTCAACCGGCGCTTGTAGCTCAACGGATAGAGCATCTGACTACGGATCAGAAGGTTAGGGGTTCGAATCCCTTCAAGCGCACTTT
>DAIMCZ010000110.1:0-1959 GCA_036726125.1 Candidatus Nanopelagicaceae bacterium | reverse complement strand
GCGCGAATATCATCGGGATCAACTGCCGGGAACATTGCGATACGAAGTTGGTTCTTGCCTAATTTGCGGTACGGCTCTGTATCAACAATTCCATTAGCACGTAGAGCTTTGGCGACTGCCATGGCATCGATTGCATCGTCGAAATTAATAGTTCCAACTACCTTTGAACGAGCAGCGGGATCCTCGACAAATGGAGTGGTGTAAGAAGTCTTCTCGGCCCAGTCATAAAGGTGAGCGGCCGACTCGCTGCTCCGACCAGCAGCGAAGGAGAGACCGCCACCAGCATTCATCCACTTAATCTGCTCGTTGAGCAGGACTAGGGTTGCGATGGCTGGGGTGTTGTACGTCTGCTCAAGGAGCGAGTTCTCAATTGCAATTGTCAGATCGAAGAAGGCTGGAATCCAGCGACCTGATGCTTTGATTTTCTCAACACGGGCGATCGCAGCTGGGCTCATAAGAGCAATCCAGAGCCCACCGTCGGAGGCAAAAGACTTTTGTGGTGCAAAGTAATAAACGTCGCATTGCGAGATATCTACATCAAGTCCACCTGCACCACTTGTCGCATCAACCAGTACAAGTGCACCCTCGCTACCGACAGGACGAACGATGGGAGCTGATACTCCGGTACTTGTTTCGTTGTGGGTGAGGGCATAAACGTCGACCCCATCTTCGGCAACCGCAACTGGGTGTGTGCCAGGCTCGGATTTGATGATTGAAGGCTCATCAAGGAAAGGCGCCTCTTTTGCAGCTGCTGCAAATTTGGAAGAGAACTCGCCAAAGACCAGATGCTGGGATTTCTTCTCAATCAGGTTGAAGGTGGCGATATCCCAAAAGGCGGTTGATCCACCATTGCCCAGGACTACTTGGTAGCCCTCAGGCAGACTGAAGAGTTGCGCTAAGCCGGCTCGGACCTCTTTGACAACGTTCTTTACCGGTGCCTGTCGGTGCGAGGTGCCTAGGAGCAGAGAATTGCTGGCGGCCAGGGTCTCGATTGCACTGCTTGGAATCTTCGAAGGCCCGCAACCAAAACGACCGTCACGTGGCTTCAGGTTTGCTGGAATCTGGATATCGCTCATGCACAAACCCTAAAGCATCGCTAGGGGTGCAGGCGCGTGATCTTCCACCCACTGGCGGTCGCCTTATAGAGCAAGCGATCGTGGAGACGGGAGTAGCGCCCCTGCCAAAACTCGATGCTGCGCGGCGTCACTAGATACCCACCCCAGTGCGGGGGAAGGGGCACGGTTGTTCCTTCAGGATACTTCTCTGCAAATTCGTCATACCGGGCTTGCAGTTGGGCGCGCGACTCGAGATCGTGAGACTGCGAACTCGCCCAGGCCCCAATCTGGCTTCCCCAAGGTCGGGTGGCGAAGTAATCCGCACTGGCCTGCTCCGAAACCTTCTCGGCCGAACCTCGAACAATTACCTGCCGCTCCATGGCATACCAAGGGAAGAGTAGGGAGACCTGTGGGTTCTGCGCGATCGCACGGGCCTTATTGGAGTCGTAGTTGGTAAAGAAAGAGAAACCATCTGCTCCGACATCCTTCAGGAGGACCGTCCTCGATTGTGGACCCACTTCATCAACCGTCGAAAGCACCATCGCATTCGCCTCAACAATCACCGGATTTTGCGCCGCCTCAGAGAGCCAGAGCTGAAATTGGGTGATGGGATCAGCCGACACATCTGATTCGGCTAGCCCAACCTCCCCATAAGAGCGGCGCATCGCCCGAATCTGATCGCGATTTAGGCCGAGGGAAGGGTCTGCTGGGGTGCTCATAGGTGTATCTAACGTCACTTTCGACTATTCGGCTATTTGGGGCAGGGGGTTTGTACCGCGCACCTTCTAGCGTAAGAATAAGCGCACCTATTGTGGAGGGAATTTTCAGTGAGCGATGATTTCAAGCCTGGCCTAGAGGGCGTAATTGCCTTTGAGTCGACGATTGCAGAACCAGATAAAGAGGG
>DAIMCZ010000109.1:0-2021 GCA_036726125.1 Candidatus Nanopelagicaceae bacterium | reverse complement strand
ATGGCATCGGGCGCCCCAGTGTTAGCGAGCAACATCCCAGCATTCGTGGATCTGCTCTCTGTTGGAGATAGTGGAGTGACCTTCATCTCGGAGGATGCGGCAGATCTCGCGCGAAAGGTCAACGATCTGCTCAGCAATCGCCCTCGATTACAACAACTTGCTGAGAATGGCGTTGAGGCCGCGATTCGTTTCGACTGGGGGAGCGTTGCGACCCAGATAATGAGCGTCTACGAAGTTGCTATGACTGGACATGGGAAAGTCGCTGTTGGTTCAGAAAATGCGAGTTGGAAGAAGGGGAGAGAGCGATGACATATGTTGCACTCCTTCTCCTTGTTCTCCTCTTCATGTGGTACTTATCATTTTCAGCCGCTCGCTTAGATCGTTTACATCATCGCGTAGAGACTTCGTGGGAACACCTCGATGCACTCCTGCAACGCCGGGCCGCTCTAGCACTCGAGATCTCGCATCAGACTGATCTTGACCCTGCTACTGATTTTCTTCTCATGCAATCTGCATATGTGAGTCGTGAAGAGGCAATTGTTGATCGCAACGATGCCGAACGCTCACTTTCAGAGTCTTTGAAATTCTTGCGGGAATCAGCGCGGAGCGGTGAGCTCACCATCTCGGTTCGCCTACTTGATGAACTGACTGCGTTAACTGAGAAGATCACACTTGCAATCAAGATTCACCTGGAGGCTGTTAACTCAGTTGCCAAGTTGAGATCCAGACCGATCTATCGACTCTTCCACCTCGCCGGAAAGGCGAAGTTGCCACGTATCTATTCATTTGAAGAGGACTCGCTTTGAGAAATGCAAGAGAGAGAGCAATTGGATTCACCGCGGCTGTAACTGCAGTACTGCTCTTAGCAGGTTGTGGCTCCAGTAGTGGAAAGTTCGGCAGCGATATTCCAGTCGCGACAAATGTGCTGACGGGGCTGCCGGGGATAAACGGTCCGGTGCTCTTTGTGAAGATCGATGACACCATCCCTGCCCATCCTCAGATCGGTCTCGATAGCGCGGATGTCATCTACATTGAACAGGTCGAAGGCGGTTTGACTCGCTTGGCTGCAGTCTTTAGCAATAAATTGCCGGCGAAGATCGGACCGATCAGATCTGCACGTATTAGCGATATTGACTTGATGGCTAATTACGGGCGAGTTGGAATGGCCTATAGCGGTGCCCAGACTCTCTTTCTTCCAGTTCTGCGCGCCTCCAATATTGAAGATATCGGTGCGGATACCGAGCCTGCCTCAATCTTCTCGCGCGATCCTGCCCGCACCTCGCCGACAGATATGGTCTTAAATCCGAAGGCGCTACTTAAGAAATCGATCCAAGTGGAGCATCGCCCCATCGTTACGGCCAAATCGGTCGGATGGAAATTTGGACCCCTGCCTGTTGGTGGTACCCCCATTAAGAGTGTAAAGATCAAGTGGCCAGCTGCCTCGTACAAAGCGGTTTGGTCTGCGAGCGCAGGTCGATGGGCGATGGTTTACAACGGGGTTCCGGATGTGGCTGCCGATGGCGTGCGATTGGGATCTCCGACCTTCTTGATTCAAGAGGTCTCCATCACTCCTTCGATTTATCATGACCGTGAGGGCAGTTACACCCCTTTCAGTAACACGATCGGCTCTGGCACCGGCTACTTATTGCGTGATGGCCAGGAGATTCCAGTCTTATGGAATAGACCAAGCGCAACGGAGCCAACTACCTGGACTCTTAAAGATGGTTCACCCGCCTACTTCCATACGGGTCAAGTCTGGATCGCACTTACTGACCAGAAGCCGATCTTCGTCCCCGCTAATTCCAGTACGCCAGCACCGACCAGTTCAAAGTAGACTAGGACTCTTGCCCCTAGGGGTAGAGCCCGATTGGGTCAGAGCGCGTACGAGGAGAAGAAATGTCTGAGAGCAGTCAGCAGGTCACCGGCACTGGTCGAGTAAAGCGCGGCATGGCCGAGATGCTTAAAGGTGGCGTCATCATGGATGTCGTCAATGTCGAGCAGGCGAAGATTGCTGAAGATGC
>DAIMCZ010000108.1:0-2022 GCA_036726125.1 Candidatus Nanopelagicaceae bacterium | reverse complement strand
TTTTGTGAGAACTTCGCTAGATAATGAGTCGAAATTCTAGTGATAGCCCCCTAGTTCACCAAATGTTAACCTGGCATTTCCGCTGTGAATCTACCTAGAAGTGGTACAGGGGTCTTCCAAAGCACCGCCCCCGCAAAGAGGGCCAAAATGCCCTATTTCTTATGCGCCGAGCGCTGCAATCGGTCCCGAATAGCCGCCGCTAGGCCATCCCCGCCCGGTTGGAGGACAACGACCACGCTTAATCCGCGCTGATCAGCGCTGCGCAGGGCTTGGTAGAGCTCACGGGCATACTGCTCAATTGAACTGGGGGCAGATAGTCGGATCACTCCATTCGGAGTCGGAATCTGGTCTGGGGCGATCAACCCATCCCCTGGCTCGGCGATTACATCCAAAATTACCTCGGCCTTAGGCGAGTAGTGGGAATCCAAGGTGCCAGGTGCCTTAATCCCCGTCGGATTGGACTCAAGAGCCACCAACCCCGTGCTCTCCTCAACCATCAAGGGGGTTATAGCTCCCAAACGAAGGATCATCGGGGTCGGACCGGTGCAATCAACGATCGTCGATTCCAAACCTACAAGCGAGGGTCCACCATCCAGGATCAGATCGCCCTCTAATAGATATGGTGCAAGTTCTTCTTCAACCGCTTGTGCTGTCGTTGGAGATACCGCTCCAAAACGATTCGCGCTGGGGGCCGCGATCCCCTTTCCGCCTACGGCGTTAAATTCTTTTATTAGTGCCAAGGCGATTGGGTGAGCCGGCACTCGCAACCCAACAGTCTCTTGACCCCCTGTGATGAAATCTTGGGCAAGCTCCGATCTCTTGAGAACCAAAGTCAGAGGCCCGGGCCAGAAATCTCTCGCTAAGGCAATTGCATATTCGGGAATGTCGCGAGCCCACTGCCCCATCCCGTCCAGCGAGGCAATATGCACGATTAAGGGGTGATCGGCGGGACGACCCTTCGCTGCGTAGATGCGAGCGACTGCTTCGGGATTGGATGCATCCCCGCCAAGTCCGTAGACAGTCTCAGTTGGAAAGGCGACTAACTCACCGCTCTTAAGTGCGAGCGCAGCACTCTTGATCGTCTCCGTAGTACAGATTGACAAGAAATTCATAACAGCATTCTGTCACCAATTATTAAGAGAATACTCAGACCACCATGAGAGGATTCAGTATGAAAATATTTCGCGGAATCTTCTTTGCAATCCTGACGCTCTCTGTTTTAGCGATTGCCATCCATCAAAACCCAAGTAATACGCAGCGGTACGTAACTGTAGTCGGAACCGGTACAACAACCGTCGTTCCCGATGCAGTTCGCTTAGATGCCAGCGTTACGACCAAGGCCGCGACAAGTGCAGCAGCGCTATCTAGCACGAGCAAGTCTGCAGATACCTTCCGCCAGACTCTGATCTCTTCTGGAGTGCTTGCTAAGTACATTCAGACTCAGACTCTCAATGTCACTCCAAATTATGTTTACTCAACAAATGGCACCTCCAAGATCTCTGGCTACCAAGCGACTCAACAATTTACGGTCACGATTCGCAACGCAGCTAACGCTGGAGCGATTGTTTCGGCGGCTCAGAACGCAGTTGGAAATCCGCTTCAAATCAACGGCACCTCGTCCTATGTATTCGATGAGAGCGCAGCAGAGGTAAGTGCGCGCGCCAAGGCGATCTCCATCGCGAAAGAGAAGGCAACGAGTTACGCCTCTCTCGCCGGAGCAAAGATCGGCAAGATTCTCACCATCGATGAAACCGTCCAAAACTCAGGTCCACAACCTGTAGTTATGGCGATGGCAAAGTCGGATGCAGCTACCACCCCTGCCCAGATTGATCTCGGGCAACAGGATGTAACTGTCACCGTGACCACTCAGTGGTCGATCAAGTAACCTCTTAAAGCCAAAAAACCCCTAGGAATCTTTGATTTTTAGGGGTTTTTTACTGGGTTGAAACTGGTTTTGATAGAGGGCTACTCTCCGATACCCTTAGCCTTCGCTTCTAGTCCCCATCGTCTAGAGGCCTAGGA
>DAIMCZ010000107.1:0-2182 GCA_036726125.1 Candidatus Nanopelagicaceae bacterium | reverse complement strand
GTAAGCCTTTGAGCGACGGCAATCTCCGCACCAAGCGGCGCCGTACATCGTGATTTGAGCAGCCATGTATTTACTCCTTTGTTGTAGCGAAATTCTATTTCAAGTCGAGGAAGTGTTCGAGTCCAAATGTGAGCCCTGGAGTTGCAACCACTTTGCGAATACCAAGTAGAACGCCTGGCATAAATCCGGTGCGATCGATGGAATCATGGCGAATAGTCAGCGTTTCACCGAGGTCTCCGAGAACTACCTCTTGGTGCGCCACCAGTCCACGCAGGCGAACAGAGTGAATAGGGACATCACCTACCTTGGCGCCGCGTGCGCCAGCTAGCCCAGATGAGGTGGCATCAGGCATTGGCTCTTTGTTGATGGAGTTGCGAGCTTCCGTGATGAGTTCTGCAGTACGCGCTGCGGTTCCCGAGGGAGCATCGGCCTTACCTGGGTGGTGGAGTTCGATGATCTCAACGGATTCAAAGTATTTAGAGGCTTGTGCTGCAAACTGCATCATCAACACTGCGCCTAAACCAAAGTTAGGGGCGATAAGCGCGCCAACTCCTGGGTTGGAATCAAGCCAGCCGATTACAGTCGCCAGTTTTTCGTTGTTGAATCCTGTTGTGCCGACCACAACGCTCACGCCGTGGTTGATGGCGAAATCCAGATTAGCCATGACTGAATCAGGATGAGTGAAGTCAACGACAACTTGCGCGCCACTGGAGACGAGGAGATCCAGAGAGTCGCCTAGATCGATGGCAGCGACAAGTTCAAGATCAGGCGCGCTCTTAATCGCATCAACCGTAGTCTGACCCATGCGGCCCTTTGCACCTAGCACTGCGACTTTGATGGTCATGCGATCACCTTCTCAAACTTTGCTGCAGACTTAAACGGTCCCACTAGGGCAAGGGTAGAAGGTCGAGGCAAAATCTTGCTGGCAATTGCCTTAATTTCATCGGGTGTTACTTGGGCGATCTTGCTCAAAATCTCGTCAAAGCTCATGACCTCGCCATAGACCAGTTCGCTCTTGCCGATGCGCATCATCCGCGAACCAGTGTCCTCTTGGCTAAGTACCAACGAGCCCGTAACGGCACCCTTAGCGCGAGCGATCTCTTCATCGGTCAGGCCATTCTGGGCGATATCAAAGGAGATATCGCGAATGATCTTGATGACCTCTTCAGTCTTGTTGGGTTGGCATCCTGCATAGAAAGAGATGGTGCCGGCACCCGAAAATTGTTGAACGTAGGAATAAACAGAGTATGCCAGCCCACGCTTCTCGCGGATCTCCTGGAATAGTCGGGAGGACATTCCCCCACCCATCGCGGAGGCCAAAACGCTGAGGGCGAAGCGGCGGTCATCACTGCGCTCGACTCCCTCAACACCAAGGAGGAGGTGAGATTGTTCGGTCTTGCGATCGATGATTCCAACAGTGCCTGTGCCACGGGCCTTGACCTTAGGGCTATGGCGCAGATTTGGAGTGTTATCTGGAACATCAAGGAAGCCATCGCGGCTCATCGCCTCTTCGATCAACTTCACAACTTTCTTGTGGCTGATATTTCCAGCGACCGCAATCACCATATCTTCTGGGCGATAGCGCTTCTTGTAGTAGTTAAAGATCGAGTTGCGCGACATTCCATTGATCGAGTCAGCGGTTCCTAGGATCGATCGGCCTAGCGGGGTATCCCCGTAGTAAGTCTCAAGGTAGAGATCGTGGATGAGATCCGATGGATCATCATCGCGCATAGACATCTCTTCGAGCACGACAGTGCGCTCGGCATCTACATCGGCCGCCTTAACAAGCGATGAGGTAATTAAATCTGCAATGACATCTACAGCTAAGGGAAGATCAGTATCAATTACACGCGCGTAGAAGCAGGTGTACTCCTTGCCGGTAAAGGCATTCATCTCGCCGCCGACAGCTTCGATTGAAGATGAGATTGCCATGGCGTCGCGGCGGGTGGTTCCTTTAAATAGTAAGTGCTCTAGAAAGTGTGAAGCTCCCGCGACGGGTAACGTCTCGTCGCGGGAGCCCACATTGATCCAGACACCAAATGTTGCAGAGCGAACGGTTGAAACCTCTTCGGTAACAATCCGCAGACCGCTAGGCAGAATGGTGCGTGGCATTAATTACTTATTCGGCAGGTGAATCAGATGGAGTTGTTCCATCAGCGAGCACTGGAACCAAAGAGAACTT
>DAIMCZ010000106.1:0-2279 GCA_036726125.1 Candidatus Nanopelagicaceae bacterium | reverse complement strand
GGTAGAAGTCGGACGATGAAGACTCCAGCAATAGCAAAGTTAGCCTTGCGGTAGTTGCCGCCTGCGAGCTCCTGAGCGAGCGCGGTTGAGGCTAGTAGGCCGAGCCAGTCGCCAAAGGAGGAAAAGGCCATACTCTTCCAGAGCTTGCGGAAGGCGGGAATCGCAAGGACGCTGCGCGATTCCGATTGCGCGGGGGCGGAGGGGTAAGGCAGCGCCTGAGACATGAGTTAAGCCTAGAGGCTGGCGGCCGTTATGGCTTTGCCCTTACCTGAGGCAGCTTTCTTCTTGGTCTTAGGGGCTCCGGTCGCTTTTACTACCTTGGCGGTAAGGCTGGGAGCGCTCTTTTTGGTACGGGTGGACTTCTTCTTTACGCGGGTAGCCCCGCCATTTTCGGCCTCCCAGGCGCGGCGACCAGCTAGCAATTCCATACCGCGTTCTAGCGTTAGAAATTCAACGGTATCTCCTCGACGCAACGTTGCATTGGTCTCACCGTCCGTGACATAGAGCCCGAAGCGCCCGTCCTTCACAAGCACAGGGCGTTGTGAGGCTGGATCGACTCCCAAATCTTTAAGCGGAGACTTGGCCACGCCGCGGCGACGCACCTTTGGCTCCTTATAAATTGCTATCGCCTCATCCAAAGTTATCGAGAAGAGTTGATCTTCGGATGTCAGAGTTCGTGAGTCAGCACCTTTAGTTAAATAAGGTCCATAGCGACCATTTTGAACGGTGATCGTTTCACCCTCGTACTCACCAAGGATCCTAGGTAGTGACATCAATTTAAGGGCATCTTCAAGAGTGATGGTGTCGAGTGACATGGTCGAGAGAAGGGATGCGGTCTTTGGTTTTAGATCATCCTTCTTCTTGCGTGGCTTCTTTAATTCGCCAGTCTTCTTATCAACAACTAACTCAGGCTCAGGAAGTATCTGGGTGACATAGGGACCGTAACGACCTGATTTAGCGACGAGAGGTAAACCTGTTTCGGGTTCAACTCCTAATTCACGCTCACCTGATGGTTTTGCTAATAGTTCGATAGCTACAGGAAGGGTGAGTTCATCGGGCGCCATATTTTCAGGAATATTGGCGAACTTGCGCGCATCACCTTCACCCTGCTGAATGTAAGCGCCGAAGCGGCCTACACGGATCTCAATATCTTGACCCATCTTCATTGTATTAATTTGTTGAGCATCAATAGCTCCGAGGTCTGAAGCTAGAGCCTCAAGTCCTGGTACATCATCATGTCCATAGAAGAAGCGCGTCAGCCATTCAACGCGGTCCGCTTCACCATTTGCGATCTTGTCGAGGTCCTCTTCCATGGAGGCGGTGAATTCGTAATCCACCAACTTGGAGAAATGCTGCTCGAGCAATCCTGTAACGCTAAATGCTAAAAAGGTGGGCACGAGTGCTCGCCCGCGTTTGGCAACATATCCTCGATCTTGAATGGTGCTGATGATCGAGGCGAATGTAGATGGGCGACCGATCCCCAACTCTTCCAACTTCTTCACCAGAGTCGGTTCGGTGTAACGAGCAGGTGGCTTGGTCTCGTGCCCCTCGCATGTGTATTGAGTGACTCCGATTGCATCTCCGACGCTCATTGGAGGAAGGCGCTTTGAATCATCGTCGCCTTCTGGAGAACCTTCTTCTTGAATATCTTCATAAGCGGCGAGGAAGCCGGGGAAAGTTAATACCGAGCCATTTGCACGGAAACTTGCTTGTCCGCCAACTTTCGTAGTCACATCAAAGTCGACGCGCATCTGCATCTTCTTGGCATCGGCCATCTGTGAGGCGATGGTGCGCTTCCAAATCAGATCGTAGAGCGCAAACTCATCTCGACTTAACTCTGGGGCGAGTTCACCAGGGGTCTTGAAAACATCCCCGGCAGGGCGAATTGCTTCGTGCGCCTCTTGGGCATTTTTGGTCTTGCCTTCATACAAGCGGGGAGAGGCTGGGATGTACTCCTTGCCGTACAGAGCGGTCGCTTGCGCACGTGCTGAGCTAATTGCAGATTGTGAAAGCGTGACGGAATCGGTACGCATGTAGGTGATGTAGCCATTTTCGTACAGACGTTGCGCAACACGCATCGTTAACTGTGCGCCCCACCCCAGACGTGATCCTGCATCTTGTTGCATGGTTGACGTCGTGAAAGGCGCTTTGGGACGCTCGGTGCGTGGGGATTCTTCAGTGCTCTTCACCGTGAGTTTTGTACCCTGCAGACTTTGTCTTAACTCGTTAGCTGCGGCCTCGTCAAGAAGCAGGATGTTGCTCGCTGACTTCTCTTTAAG
>DAIMCZ010000105.1:0-2353 GCA_036726125.1 Candidatus Nanopelagicaceae bacterium | reverse complement strand
CTTGGGCTTTAAAGTAATCTCTTGTCTGGCGAAGTAGATCAATGGCCATTATTTATTAATGATCCCCAGAGGCGAGTTTTGTAGCCTTATCTGCTTCGAGCAGCGCGGCAATCACATCGTCGAGTTCACCGTTAAGTACGGCATCTAAGTTATTTGCCTTGAAGTTAACGCGGTGATCGCTCAAACGATTTTCAGGGAAGTTATAGGTACGGATGCGCTCACTGCGATCGACAGATCTCACCTGAGCATTACGCTCCAATGATGCGATCCGATCCGCCTCTTCTTGGGCAGCTGCCAACATACGAGCGCGCAGGATTCGAAGCGCAGACTCTTTATTTTGTAACTGCGACTTTTCATTCTGACACGAGACAACGATTCCAGTTGGAATGTGTGTGATGCGAACAGCAGAGTCGGTGGTGTTAACAGATTGACCACCTGGACCCGATGAGCGATAGACATCGATGCGCAAATCTTGTTGGCGTATTTCGACGTCGACCTCATCAGCTTCTGCGAGGATCAAGACACCAGCAGCTGAGGTATGGATTCGACCCTGGGACTCCGTTTCAGGAACGCGCTGCACGCGGTGGACGCCACCCTCAAATTTCAATTTGGCGTAAGGAGTCTTACCCGGCTCGCCGCTTCCCCTCGATTTGATTGCCATCGATACATCTTTATAGCCGCCCATTTCTGAGTCGGTCGCATCGATGATCTCGGTCTTCCAACCTTGACGCTCGGCGTAACGCTGATACATGCGGAGCAAGTCTCCTGCGAAGAGGGCTGACTCATCTCCACCGACGCCAGCCTTGATCTCCATGATGACATCGCGGTCATCGTTGGGGTCACGAGGTAGGAGCAACTCTTCAAGAGTGGATTCAGCTGAAGCGAGCGCACTTTCGAGCGCAGGAAGTTCGGCAGCAAAGTCAGGATCTTCCGAGGCCATTTCACGGCCAGCGGTGAGGTCTTCGGTTGCGCCCTTCCAGGCTCGATAACCGGCGATGACTGGGCCAAGCTCGGCGTAACGCTTGCCTAGGCGGCGGGCTTTGCCCTGATCGTTGTGGATCGAGGGATCGGCAAGCTCCTTTTCCAGCTCGACATACTCATCTAGTAGTTCGTGGACATTTCCGAACTTGTCATGTGCCTGGCTCATGGGGCCTCCTCTCCGATCAAAGTGCTGGGGTCAAAATAAAAGAGACCGCGCCCACCCATGTCAGGGTGAGCCGCGGTCTCTTGAAAAAAGCTACTTGGTCTCTGTTGCCTTGCCGAAACGCTTCTCGAAAGCAGCTACGCGGCCACCAGTATCGAGGATGCGCTGCTTTCCGGTGTAGAAAGGATGGCAGGCGGAGCAGACTTCAACATAGATGGAGCCTGATGCCTTAGTGGAGCGAGTCGTGAAGACCTGGCCGCAACCGCAGGTAACGGTTGTCTCAATATAGTCTGGGTGAATTTCTGGCTTCATGGAATTACCTCTTCAGGGAATGTTGCGCTTACTGGGTCGGAAATCCCGGGAGCCAGTGGCCTAAGGGTACAAGGTTCGCGCCCCACTAGGAAATTGTGGGGGCGATGATTGTTAGTAGTAACCGCTCCAACGTGATTGAGCGAGCGCCTTACATGGAGTGCCGTAGCGAATCTTGATGTAGCGAATTCCCCATTTGATCTGGGTCACCGGATTGGTGCGCCAGTCAGTAGAGATGACATCCATCTTGTTGCCGGGCAGAGCCTGGGCGATACCAGTCGCTCCGCTGGAGTAGTTATGGGCCTTGAAGTTCCAGTGGCTTTCGCCTGTCCAGAGGGTATCCAAGCAAGCCATTTGCTTAGCGCTCCAGTGGTAGGTAGCGGCAACTAACTCCTTGGCGACCTGACGTGCTCCGTCGGGAGTCTTGGCCAACTGCACCCGGCGCGCTTCGAGCGAAACGAGGGCCATCTCGCCAGCATCGATCGAACTTCCCGAGCCGAGATTGATGGAGCCAAAGCTTTGGGTGAGGGCGATCGAGGGATCAACCATGATGGCGGGGGCCGCAGGCTGATCTGGGAGGGTGACCTCCTGGCTGAAATTCACCTCTGCGAAAGTAGTGTTGACGGAAGCGAGGAAGGTGATGGCAAGTGCCGCTGTCATTACAACGATTGGTTTACGGAATGACGGAATCAAGGCTTTGCCTCCTTTGCGTTCTCTTGGGTCGTACCCTTCGTTGCACTTGGCAGATCCGCGGTTCGGAGCCGTCCTTAGTGCCTGACAGGGTTTTAGAGTTACAGAGGCAAAGGCGTGGGGCAAATCTAAACCCGCGTAGGTGTGAAAAAAGTTTTAATTCACAGAAAAGCCCATTTTTAAAGGTGCAGGTCAGCCCGTATGAAACCC
>DAIMCZ010000104.1:0-2431 GCA_036726125.1 Candidatus Nanopelagicaceae bacterium | reverse complement strand
GGTGAGATCTCAGCCGTTGATGCCGACCTCGCTGAGCGCCTCAATGACAAGATCGCAAATCAAACTGTTACTGCCCTATTACTGGCGAAGGTAGCTATTGCCCGCGAGAAAGGAGTTGTTCTGACGATCGATCCTCAGACCTCTCTCGATGGGATCACTCTCGATCTGAACGCCGAGATCACAGTTATCGGAAATCTCATTGATAACGGACTAGATGCTGTGGCTGGAGCACAAGATGCGCAGGTATCAGTCACGATCACTGCTAGCCATAGCAACAGCAAGATCATCACTGTCCGAGACAATGGCAGTGGGCTGCCAGAGCCCCGGCCAGATATCGTCTTTGAGGATGGATTCTCAACAAAGATCTCAGCAGGGTCATCACATCGAGGTCTCGGTCTAGCAATCGTCTCCCGCTTGATTAAGCAGGCTGGGGGTAGCATCACTTGCTACAACAATCACGGCGCAGTCTTTGTAGTAGAAATTCCGGTGCATCAATGATCCGAGTACTTATCGTCGAAGATGACTTTAGAGTCGCCGAGATTAATGCCGCGTATGTAGGCAAAGAGCCTGAGTTTGAGGTTATAGGAATTGCGAATACGGCCGCAAAGGGTCTGGAGATGGTGCTCGAATTAGAACCTGACCTGGTATTACTCGACCTCTTTCTGCCCGATGATCACGGACTCGAACTCTTCTCCAAACTGCAGCAGCTTCCCCGTGGCTCTAAGCCCGATGTCTTCGTCATTACTGCGGCCAAAGATTCGCAGAGTCTTAAGGATGCAATCCAACTTGGCGCGGCGAGTTATATCGTCAAACCCTTTAATGGACATGAACTCATCGAGCGACTGCGCACCTATAAGGGTGCGCTTGAACGACTCAACCAATCGTCAGAGGTATCGCAAGCAGAGGTTGATGCGACAGTTGCAATGATGCGTGGTGCAAAGGCAACTGATCTCCCTGACACAGGTTCGAGCAATCCGACCACGTCACTCATATTGAATTGTCTTCAAGAGAACTCCGGGCCGATGAGTGCAAGTGAAGTCTCATCGGTCTTGCGGATCAGCCGCGCAACTGCTCAGCGATACTTATCGCAGATGGCCGATCGAAAGCTGGTCGTGCTTGAGCTTCAGTATGGTTCGGCAGGAAGGCCGATCAATAAATATCGCTTAGCCGGTTAATTACAGGGATTTGCGATAAATCGAAGGCAAGCTAGTGCCCATTAATAAGGCGAGCGCTACAAAGACAGCGCCAGCTCCAAAGAGACCCGAGATTAAGCCGGCTGCTGCAGGTAACAGGAACTGACCAAATCGATTTCCAGCTAAACGGATGCTGATTGCAAAGGATCGTTCATCATCTCGGCTAATGCGAGATACCCAAGCCATTGTCATTGGCTGACCGACTCCAAGAGAGAATCCTGCGACGAAAATGATGAGACCGAGGAAGAGCGGAGTCGTTGAGAAGATCGCAACGATGCAAGCGGTTGAGGAAATAATAATGCTGCCAATAAGCAATCTAAAGTATCCAACCCACCCTGTTAGTTTGCCTAGGTTGACTCGAGAGAGCATCGAAGCAGCAGCGCGCGTCGCAAGGATGATGCCGATTGCACCGGAAGAGAACCCCTTCTCTTTTCCAAAGACCGGTAAGAAGACCACAAGTACATCGACGGTCGAGCTCACTGCCAGGCTCGCATACATGGCAACCATCATGCCGGGATTGGTAAGCAATCTTCGTAGCGAAGCACTTTCACGAGAATTCTTCGCCGTCACGTCGAATGTTGGGCGCATTGGCATACTGACGACAAGTGGAATCAATCCAATTGCCGCGATAATCGCTGACGCATAGAAGGCACTTCCCGTCGACTTCGGGAGAATTCCATGTGATCCAGAGACTGCGGCGCCAATCAATGGGCCAACGAGTTGACCGAGTGCAGCACTAAAGGTGTAGTAGCCAAAGTATTTTTCGTAATTACTACGTGGCGCCCGATTCGCAAACATCGCCTGCGCACCTGCCATACAGAGAAGTTGTGCAGTTCCAAGAATTGCAACAAGTCCGACCATTCCCACCTTGTTATCTGTCGCGGCAAGGGCGCAGGTTGAAAGGATGATTGCTAACGTTCCAACTGAGATGAAACGCCCTTCGCCAAACTGATTGATCCAACGGCCAAGTGGAATCGCAAGGATAAGAGGGAATAGCGCATAGAGGGCACCAAATGCACCCACAGTAAAGCTGCTCGCATGAAGGCCCAGGAGTTTGTAGCTGATCATCGGCCGAGCAAGATACGTGCTCGCTTGAATCGCGACCGAGTTCAGGAGCGCAGCAACGATCCAGCTCTCAGTGCGCTTCATAGGTGGTCACCGCTCATATCAACGCAACGAGGCCGGCAGATCGGGGTTATGAGCCACGACCCCACGCCAAATCTCCCCTGGCTCTTGTC
>DAIMCZ010000103.1:0-2452 GCA_036726125.1 Candidatus Nanopelagicaceae bacterium | reverse complement strand
GAGTTTGCCATGTGGTGTAGCAGCGTGGGCCAACCATAAGAGTCGAGAGGGTTTGCGATCAGTGCGCGCTGCAAAGACGGTACCTAAGTCCGCACCACCTAGCGCTTCAGGCAATTCATGCAAGGTAGTAAGGAGCATTGAAACTCCGGCACCTGTGGCGATCCGAGCCGCTTCGATCTTTGTCACCATGCCACCGCTACCAACTCCAGATGAGCCAACTCCTCCAATTTCGATATCGCCGAGGCGGCTGACATCAGGAACTTCGGAGATGCGGGTAGCACCCGGATGAGAAGGTGGCGCGTCATACAAACCATCAACATCGGTCACAAGAACGAGGAGATCTGCACCAATCAGGTGAGAGACGAGTGCTGCCAAGCGATCATTATCGCCAAAGCGGATCTCTGATACACCGACCGTGTCATTCTCGTTGATGATGGGGACGACTCCCATTTGAATAAGGCGGAAGAGCGTGCGCTGCGCATTTTGATAATGGGAGCGGCGCACCACATCATCGATCGTCAGCAAGATTTGAGAAGCAACAATCTGGTGGGCATCAAACGCTCTGTTGTAACTCGCGATCAATCGACCCTGCCCGACTGATGCTGCAGCTTGTTGAGTTGCTAAATCCTTTGGGCGCGTAGTCAACCCAAGAGGTGCCAACCCAGCGGCGATTGCTCCCGATGAGACAAGTACAACTTCCGTGCCGCGTTCACGTAATTGGGCGACGACCTCTACAAGCGCGGTAACTGCACCTTCGTCGAGTTCATGTCCAGCACTTCCCGTTAAAGTGGAGGAGCCAACTTTGATGACAACTCGCTTAGCGCCGAGAACTACTTGACGAGACATTGATCAGCCTGAGATCCTTGGATTCTTAGGATCTGCCACGTTGTACTCCCATTGCATCGCAATCTCATCTTCGGATAACTCATCAACGTCATCTTCGATGTAACGACCCGCCCAAGGAGATTCGAGACGGAGATCAGTTCCACGTGGGCTAGCGAGAAGTTCTGCGCCGGCTTCGATAGATGGCTCCCAATCAAAGATAACTGCCTTGTCACCGGTGCCGATTCGAACTTCCGATTTTGGACGAGCGCCCTTCTTAAAGAGCTCCTTTTCAACACCTAGCGCCGCGAGGCGATCTGCTAAATATCCAACTGCTTCGGCATTGCCAAAATCTGTTTGGCGTACAAAGCGCTCTGGCTTTTCACCTGTGACGGTAAATGAACCATCTTCGTTCTTAACAACCTTAAACCCGTTGTCATTCACCGCGAGAGGTCGCAAGACGATACGAGTCTTAACTTCCTTAGCCTTATTACGACGCTCCTCTTGAATGATGCGAGCCATGCCGTAATTAAGTTCAGTTAATCCAAGGTGAGCTGCTGCAGAGACTTGATAGACCTCGTAGCCGCGCGCTTCAAAGAGCGGCTGCACCATATCGGCCATCGCTTTTCCATCCGGAAGATCGACCTTGTTGAGTGCGATGATGCGGGGGCGCTCGGACAACCCACCGTAGTGAGAGAGCTCCTCTTCGATGATATCGAAATCACGAACCGGGTCGCGATCGGTCTCTAAAGTTCCGCAATCGAGAACATGTACAAGAGCGGCACAGCGCTCAACGTGACGTAAGAATTCGAGACCAAGTCCCTTACCTTGCGATGCACCGGGAATCAGACCTGGAACATCTGCGACGGTGAACCGAGTATCCCCAGCTTGGACAACGCCGAGATTAGGAACGAGTGTGGTGAATGGATAGTCCGCAATCTTTGGGCGGGCCGCTGAGATTGATGCGATCAGCGAAGATTTACCAGCGCTTGGAAATCCGATCAATCCGATATCTGCAACGCTCTTGAGTTCGAGAATGAGTGTGCGCTCTTCGCCCTCTTCGCCCTTGAGTGCGAAGCCAGGTGCACGGCGCTTACGCGATGCAAGGCCTGCATTTCCCAGACCACCCTTACCGCCTTGTGCAGCAACGAAGCGAGTACCCGCTCCGACGAGATCGGCAAGGACTGTTCCATTTGTATCTTTAACAACGGTCCCGTTTGGAACCGACATGACGAGGTCTCCGCCCTCGCCACCATTGCAATAATCACCATAACCCGGGCGTCCGTTGCCTGCCTTGCGATGTGGAGAGTGATGAAAATCCAAGAGCGTTGTTACATTGTCATCGACAACGAGAATGATGTCACCGCCGCGTCCACCGTTGCCGCCGTCGGGACCACCAAGTGGAACGAACTTTTCGCGGTGGATCGATACACAACCGTCGCCACCACTACCTGCGGAGGCGTGCAGAGTTACGCGATCTACGAATGTAGCCATCTGCTCCTCCTTGCTCCTAAATAGACTGGGTACTGCCTAGAAAAATAAAAGCGGGTCCGCAGTCGCGGACCCGCCAAAGTTATTTTGCGCGAGTTAGGCGACAGGAACTACCGGGACGATATTTACAACCTTACGT
>DAIMCZ010000102.1:0-2528 GCA_036726125.1 Candidatus Nanopelagicaceae bacterium | reverse complement strand
GAATATTTATGTTTGCACGTTTAGTAATGTCAGAGATGATCGTCGGAGCCTCGGCATTGAGCTTTGAGTAAATCTCGCTCTTCGGGATCTGCTGCACCCAACTCCAGGGCGTTATCAAGAGTAAGTGACCCAGGATCAACAACATCACCGTTGTGCGAAGTACCGAGAAGAGCGCTCCAAGAATCGAATCAATCCACGAGAAGGGGGCAAAGAGAATCTTTGAATGGAATAGCCTGCCGACCCTCTTCAGCACCGCTTCACCGATAGCCGAACCGACGGTGATTGCGAGGAAGAGGTATACGAACTTCGAAGCTCCGTGGTTATGAAAATGGTTTAGTCCAAAGTAGAGAGCTAACAAGCCACCGCCTATGTAACCGATTACGCTGAAGATCGTTGCGAGCAAACCGGCCTTATAGCCTTGAATAAATGAGAGCAAAGCCGCGAGGAGAAAAACTGCATCGATCCAGTTCTTCATAAATTAATCTTCAGATACTTTCTGACCTCGTCCTTAAGTTCCTTAGTCGAGGTGATGAGTCCAATCTGCCGATAGGTGACCTTCCCATGTGAATCGATAAACCAGGTCACAGGAACTCCTAGTCCAAAGATGCCACGTGTAACACTTGTTGTGTCGAATAAGACGGGCCAGGTGATGCCCTTCTTGATGACAAAGTTTTGGCCGGCTTTCATATTGGCCTCTTCAACATCCACGCCGACCATCGAAACCTTGTGAGTGGCTTGCAGGTCCAGGAGATGTGGTATTTCTTGGTTGCAGGGTTCGCACCACGACCCAAAAACATTGACTACAACCGGTCCGCGAATCGCCTGGTAAGTCACGTGAGATTTGTTGTCGAGACAAGGCAGCGAGATTCCTTTTTTGACCGAACTATCCACTTTCACGCTGGAGCAACTAACGACTGCCCCATTGGTTGCTTGCGCAGTGACTGGCAGGGATAAGGAAAGTAAAGCTAGCGATAGAACGGACGCCACCCTCTTCACCGAAAGTCCTCGTCCCTCTTCACCAGCGCCATAGCCTTGATCTTATCGACTTCACCGATTCCGAAAGAGGGACAGAGCGTGGCTAGGGGACAGGCACCGCAAGCCGGTTTGCGGGAATGACAGATGCGGCGTCCATGCCAGATCATTCTCTGCGAGAGGTTGGTCCATTCTGACTCCTTGATTAAGCGACCGACATCTTTCTCGACCTGCACAGGATCTTCCGATTCACTCCAATGGAAGCGGCGGCTCAGGCGACCAAAGTGGGTGTCGACCGTAATCCCTGGAATTCCAAAAGCATGTCCTAAGACAACATTCGCAGTCTTTCGCCCCACTCCGGCAAGCGTCACCAACTCATCTAGATCTCCTGGCACTTTCGAGTTGTACTCGGTGACTAACCGAGTGCTCAGAGATTTAAGGCTTTGAGCTTTAGAGTGGTGGAACCCTAAGGAGTGGATAATCTCCTCAATCTCGGGAATTTGCGCGGCAGCCATCGCACGCGGAGTGCCATATTTCTTAAATAGTTTCGGTGTCACCTGATTGACGCGCTTATCGGTGCATTGCGCCGAGAGAACCGTCGCCACCAACAACTGAAAGGGAGTCCCAAAATCTAACTCGCAGTGGACATCAGGGTAGAACTTGGTGAGAACGCGGTAAATGGCGCGCGCCTCTTTACGTTGTTCCGCAAGCTTCTCGTCCACGGTGCAAGCCTAGCGACGGCTCTTTAAAACCGGTTGGAGCGATTGACGCTCTGGCTGTAAGGTCTGCTTGTGACCCAAAAAGACGATGATCTGATTATCCGTCAAGCACCACTTTTCAGTGCGCTTGATGATGATGCCGCTCACTCACTCCGTGAATCAATGGTGGCGCTTAAACTCAATAAGAGTCAGGTACTTTTCAAAGAGGGTCAAGAGGGTGATCGCCTGTATGTAGTGGTCCACGGCAAGATCAAATTAGGAACAACGAGTTCGGACGGGCGCGAAAATCTTCTTTCGATTCTCGGACCTGGTGAAATGTTTGGTGAACTCTCTCTCTTCGATCCAGAGCCACGCACCTCAACGGCAACTGCAGTCACCGACGCTCGATTGGTCTCCCTTGCACACGATGCCGTTATTGGACTTGTTACATCGAATCCACAAACATCTCTTGAATTGCTGCGTCGCCTCGCGCAACGCCTGCGCAAATCCAACGAAGTCTTGGCGGATCTCGTCTTTGCGGATGTGCCAGGCCGAGTTGCAAAGGCAATCATGGATCTAGGTGTGCGTTTTGGTGTGCAGAAGGAAGATGGTCTACACGTAAATCACGATCTCACTCAAGAAGAGTTGGCGCAGTTGGTTGGTGCGTCTCGCGAAACCGTTAATAAGGCCCTCGCTGATTTCGCAGCGCGTGGTTGGGTGAAGCTAGAACCACGCGCTGTTCTTGTTACCGATATTGAGCGGATTTCTAAGCGCGGCCGTTAAGCCACTATTTCTAGATCAACCTGTTACTGAACAGGCAGAACTTGTGCTTAATCCAGTTGCAGTAATGAGGTTGTT
>DAIMCZ010000101.1:0-2624 GCA_036726125.1 Candidatus Nanopelagicaceae bacterium | reverse complement strand
GTCTTACCCGATACGCGCAAGCAATCTTCCGGCTCGCAGCCAATTAACTTGGCGAGCTCCTCGGCAAATTTCTCGGGTTGCGCTGCGGGTAGATCAATCTTGTTAAGAACAGGGATGATGGTGAGGTTGTTCTCCATCGCCAAGTACAAGTTAGCGAGCGTCTGCGCCTCGATTCCCTGTGCGCAGTCGACGAGCAAGACAGCGCCTTCGCAGGCTGCGAGCGAGCGCGAAACTTCGTAGGTAAAGTCAACGTGACCCGGTGTATCGATCATGTTGAGGATGTACTCCTGGTTATCGATACCAGAGCGCCACGGCAGACGAACCGCCTGCGATTTAATGGTGATGCCGCGCTCTCGCTCGATATCCATGCGATCGAGGTATTGGGCGCGCATATTGCGTTGCTCGACAACTTCGGTGATTCCGAGCATGCGGTCGGCAAGTGTTGATTTGCCGTGGTCAATATGCGCGATGATGCAAAAGTTGCGGATCTGGGCAGGATCAGTGAGCGAAGGTTGTGGGGCTTTCGCTAATGGAATCGCTGGCATGGCTTAGCCGTTACCGCGGGCGCTTAAAAAATTATTTAGCAGAAGACTTGTTGGCAGCCTTCGCCATTGCAGACTTCTTGTTAGCTGCAGCGTTGGCGTGAATGACGCCCTTTGATACTGCAACATCCAAGGCCTTTGAAGCAGCGCGAAGCTCTGCGGCGGTCGTTGTGACATCTCCGGTAGCTGCGGCATCCTTGAAACGGCGGATGGCGGTCTTGATCGATGAGCGGACAGACTTGTTACGAGCCTGAGACTTCTCATTGGTCTTGATGCGCTTGATCTGAGACTTGATGTTTGCCACTTATTTGACTGCTTTCTTCTTTAATGAAACTTCCGTGAGCTAGCCACGGTGGTGACGAGCAGAGGCGCAAGGCTACCAGCGAGCGGGGGCTAGGCTCAAATGGAGAGCCCGTTGGTGCTAGTTCTGATGCAGTTTTGAGCGTGAGATCGCGATGACACTGCGCTCTAGCGCGTAGATCGGGTCGGAGGCGGCGCCTTTAATGTCGGCATCGGCCTGCGCCAGGGCGACGACCGCTCCCGCGAGCGAGGCCGGGGTCCAGCCACCCAGTTGGCGGCGCGCCTTATCGATCTGCCAAGGCGAGAGTCCCAACGAACCCGCTAACTCGAAGGATTTAGCGCTTCGATTGGCTCCGGAAACCTTGGCCAGAGCCCGAAGAGAGCCCGCGAGCGCAGAGATAATGAGAACGGGATCTACTCCAGTATCGAGAGCTTGGCGCAGGGTGACCAGGGCAAGGTCGGTCTTTCCGTCCAGAACAGCGTCAGCGACATCAAAGCCGGTGGTCTCGACCCTCCCCTGTTGGAATTTGGCGACATCTGCCTCAGAGATGGTTGATCCAGCTGGGGTATCAGAGGCGAGTTGGGAGCAGACCCCCGAAAGTTCGCGCATGTCGGAGCCCAGGGCAGCAACAATGGCCTGCACAGCATCGGGTGAGATCTTGCGACCTAGCCTGGCGAACTCGGTCCGGACGAAATCGACCTTATCGCTCTCTTTCTTGATGGCTTCTGCGGCGATAAGAGTGGGTTTGGCCTTCTTAATCTTTTCGAGGAGCGCTTTGCCTTTGACTCCCCCTTTATGCCAGAGCACAAGGTGCACTTCTTCGTCGGGGTTTTCGAGAAAACTAGATATCTCTTCGCCTAACTCGGCGGCCAGATCTTGAATATCTTTGATGATAATCACCCGGGCATCCCCAAAGAGAGAGGGCGCGAGGGCGTCGGTGATCTGACCTAGTTCGAGGGTTTCGGCTGAGAGATGTGTTGCGGTTGCACCTTTGCTAGCGGCGACAGCCTCGGAGATCGCACGGTCAGCGAGGAGCTCTTCCCCACCTTGAATCAGAGTGATCCCCATGTGCGCCATCTTAAAGCGATCCACCCACAAACCAAGACCAATGTGCCAACGGCAGCCCCGGCGAAGCCTTTGGTGAGGTGGATAACTGGGACCTTCGCGAAGTTTGTGGCAACCCAGACGATCACTGCGGCAAATGGCTTCACGATCAGCGCCAGCAGGAAGGCGAAACCTGGGGCAAAAGGAGCGAGAAGCGCTGCAATAAATCCTACGATCGTTATCGGAGCGACAACGGGCTCAACAATGAAGTTGCTGGGTAGTGAGGTGAGCGAGAACTGGCCAGAGATAGCAATCGTCAGCGGAGTGCAGACTAAGTTAGCCGCGATTGAAATTGCCAAAAGTTCTGCGACCTTTCGATGGCGAATATATCTATGTAATCGATCGGCCACTGGATCAAAGAGCAGAAGAATTCCTGCGGTCGCCGCAACAGAGAGGGCGAAGCCTGGATCAGTGGCTTCAAAGGGATCGATCAGAATCAAGAGTGCGATTGCCAGACCGAGCGCCGCTAGCGCAGATGACCGCACACCACGCGCCTTTGCGATTAAGAGCACGCTCACCATCACAGTTGCTCGCAAAACGGATGGTGAAGGTCGAACCAAGAAGATGAAACCGAGAAGCACGAGGGCGCAGATAGCCAGGCGCACCTTTAAGTTAGGTATCACCCACTGCAGCGCCCACAGCACAAATGCGGCGATGATCGCGAAGTTCTCTCCGCT
>DAIMCZ010000100.1:0-2625 GCA_036726125.1 Candidatus Nanopelagicaceae bacterium | reverse complement strand
TCGCCTCGAACTCGGCAGTTTCAATATATTTCCGTCCGCGACCTTCAGCGCTCTGCAGCACGGTGCGCGCCTTGGTCTCGGCGGTCTCAGTCAATTGCTTGGCTGCTTGTTGCGCTTCGGAGAGGGCACGCTGCGCAGCCGCGATAGCGCGCGCCTCACGCGCCTGCGCGGTCTTAATAAGTGACGTGGCAGTCTCTGTTGCAAGAATTTCGAACTCTTCTTCAGTAAGGCTGGTGATATCGCGGCGAGCGCGCAGATCGGCAAGCTCTGCCTCTAGCTCGCGGATCCTCTCGAAGGTGGCGTTGCCAGTTGATGTGCTTGAACCCTTGGGTGTGGCACCGCTAGCTGGGGTTCCGGCGCTCGAAGTGCTGGATCCAGTTGGACCCTCTTCATCCTTAAAACCAAGCCACGAGAGAAAATTCTTCTCAGCCATTTGGGGGTCCTTCCATCATTCGCATTCTCTGCTCTCACTGGCGTGATCACATTTGACGATTTTATGCAGCGACATCCTTGCCTAAAGAGCCTATAACCGTAAAGTGGCTATCAAGTAGCCAGAAGATGGCGGTAGAACTGAGTGCGGGAGGCGGGACTTGAACCCGCACGTCCGAAGACACAGGTTCCTAAGACCTGCGTGTCTGCCATTTCACCACTCCCGCTGGAGGGTAGATAAGCGGTAAGGGTACGGGTAGGTTAGGCCTAGAACCAAATGAAGTGAGAATCAGAAAGCCCCAAATTTGCCGCAACTCAGAACCGATAAAAAGGAGCAGTAACAGATGTCTTTGACCCCCACCCCCGCCGATAAGTTCACCTTTGGACTCTGGACCGTCGGCTGGCAGGCTCGCGATCCCTTCGGCGATGCCACCCGTGCACCGCTCGACCCTGTTCGCTCGGTTAATGAGCTAGCAGCCCGCGGCGCATATGGCGTTACCTTCCACGATGATGATCTGATCCCATTTGGAAGTGATGAGGCGGCGCGCAATGGACATATTCACCGCTTCAAGAAGGCGCTCGATGAGACCGGCATGAAGGTCCCGATGGCGACCACGAACCTCTTTAGCCACCCCGTCTTTAAAGATGGCGCACTTACCTCAAATGACCGCGATATCCGTCGCTTCGCTCTGAGCAAGGCGATGCGCAACATCGATCTTGCAGCCGAACTGGGAGCGCAGATCTACGTATGCTGGGGCGGTCGTGAAGGCGCTGAATCTGATGGCGCCAAGGATGCCTATGTAGCGCTCGAGCGTTACCGCGAAGGCTTCAATATTCTCGGCGCTTATGTCAAAGATAAGGGCTACGACATCAAGTTTGCTATCGAGCCAAAGCCAAATGAGCCACGTGGCGATATCTTCTTGCCAACAATCGGACATGCGCTCGCCTTCATCAGCACACTCGACAATCCTGAGATGGTCGGAGTAAACCCAGAGGTTGGCCACGAGCAGATGGCAGGCTTGAACTTCGTGCATGGAATTGCACAAGCCTTGTGGCAGGGCAAGCTCTTCCACATCGATCTCAATGGACAGCATGGTCCTAAGTACGATCAGGATCTGGTCTTCGGACACGGTGATCTCAAGTCAGCCTTCTTCTTGGTCGACCTTCTCGAGCGTTACAACTACGACGGCCCTAAGCACTTCGACTACAAGCCAGCTCGTACCGAGGATGATGCAGGTGTATGGGAGTCAGCAAGCGCCAATATGCGCACCTACCTCGCGCTCAAGGAGCGTGCACTTGCCTTCCGCGCCGACCCACGCGTGGTTGATGCCATGAAGGAGTCACGCATTGATCAGCTTGAAGTTCCAACCCTTGCACCAGGTGAGAGCTGGAGTGATCTGGCGGATGAATCATTTGATGTCGAACTCGCTGGAACTCGTGGATATGGTTACGAGAAGATTGATCAGCTGGCAATCGAACATCTGATGGGCGTTAAGTAATTCAGCAATAAAACTCAACAAAAAAGGCGCTCCATCGCGGAGCGCCTTTTTTGTTGAGTTTGGGGGATCAGGAGACGTTGGCACCCTTACGAGAGAGCGCATCTACTGAAGCGGATACCAAGAGAACTCCACCAGTAACGAGGTACTGAGTTCCTGGGCTGAATCCCAAGAGACCCATTCCGTTATTGATTACAGCTACAACGAGTCCACCGAGGATGGCATCTCGCAACTTACCTTTACCTCCGAAGAGCGACGTTCCACCGATAACGGCAGCGCCCACTGCATAAAGAAGTGTCGTGCCACCACCAGTTGTTGGTGAGATCGAGTTCGAGATCGAAGCGAAGAGCATTCCAGCAATCGCGGCGAGTCCAGAACAGATCATGAAGGCAATGGTGCGAACGCGGCGCACGTTAATACCGGAGCGACGAGCTGCTTCAGCATTGCCACCCACTGCGTAAAGGTGGCGACCAAAGATGGTGCGGTTGAGAAGGAATGTTCCGGCTACCAAGAGTGCGAGGAGAACAGGGACAACAATCGGGATGCCCTTGATGCTGCTATTTGGTGGATTACCACGTTGCAGACTTAGTACATAGGTAAGACCGAGCCCGATAATTACTAAGGCTCCATTCTTAATCAACCAGACATTAAAAGGCTCTGACTTCAAATTCTTGCGACGGCGATGCAGGATGCGGTTCAA
>DAIMCZ010000099.1:0-2704 GCA_036726125.1 Candidatus Nanopelagicaceae bacterium | reverse complement strand
CCGCAAGGTAGAAGATCCCAAAGGTTTCAATCTTGGGATGAATCAAGGAGCCATTTCGGGAGCTGGAATCGCCGAACATATTCATCAGCATGTTGTTCCGCGATGGAGCGGTGATGCGAATTTCATGCCAGTCATCGGACAGACAAAAGTTCTACCGCAGATGTTGCAACAAACTCGTGAAGCGTTAGCTAGAAACTGGGATCTTCTCTAAATACTCGATGATTTGATCGAGACCAATGCGAGTTCCCTCAACCCAGGGGAGCGCTGGAAAGAGAAGACCCGCTGCCAGAGCATCTTCTCCAGCGTCTTCGAGATCTTCCAAATACTCTTCCCGAAACTCCGCGACCAACTCGACATGTTCTGGATCAGCCGCGCGAATCTCTCTCTGACCAGTTGAGTAGTCAGTCACTGCAAGGCTCTCCAGATCAATCAAGGCAACCGGGCTTCCCTCATCACTATGTAGAACTAAGTACGGAGTAACGATGGGATCCAACATCTTGCCCGCGATTGCGGTCATATCTTCGAAATCGATATCGCTGGTGGCGAGATCGCAGATGACGACAATTGACGGGATGTAGAGCTCGCGAGCGAGCCGCCACTTCTCGAGGTCCGCGGAGACGATGCCATCCTTAGCGCTGACCAGGAAGAGAGCGACGTCAGATTCTTCGAGTTCTCGGCCAACAACCCCTAATTGACTGGCAAGTTCTTGGTTTTTGGCACCGACAAGCGAGATTTTTTGCGAATTAATTAGGTTCGACACAGTATCCGAGCCTACGATGTAATCGTGATTTCGGCCTCGATCAAGGCACCAATGGTGCGTGTGGTGACCCCTCTTTGCCGGTGGTTGTTGAAACGCGGGGTAACAGCAAATCAAGTCTCCGCTGTGGGCGGTTTAGGGTCGAGCGTCAGCGCGATCGCATTCTTCAGCCACGGGAATTACTTCTGGGGCATGGTTGTCACCCTCTTCTTCATTCTCTTTGATCTCTTGGACGGCACCTTGGCGCGCATGACGGATTCCGGTGGCTCCAAATGGGGAGCGCTCCTGGACTCCACCCTCGATCGCATCTCGGACGCGGCCGTTCTTGGTGCACTGGCCTACTTCCTCATGAAGAGCCATGATCGCCTCGTCCCAGTTCTCTTTGTTGCTTTAGTCGCCGGTGGGTTGGTCTCCTATATCAAGGCGCGCGCTGAAGGGCTAGGGATTGAATGCAACGGTGGCCTTGCAGAACGAACCGATCGACTCATCATTATCTTCGTTGCTCTCGGTTTTGCTGGTCTAGGTGTGCCCTACATTTTGGCCGTCGGTGCCTGGCTTCTTGCGGTCGCGAGCGTTTATACGATCTGTGAGAGATTGGCGATCGTCTATCGCGCCACGGCCGGCGCTTAACAATGTCGCTGACGTACATCGCGTACTTCTTGGCGTGGAAACTTTTAGGTTACCTGCCAGAGAAGCAGGCCTATGCATTGATGAACTGGGTGGCAGATCAGATTACGAAGCGCAACCCATCGGGTGTGCAGCGTCTTCGCTCAAACTATCTGCGAGTGCGTCCAGACCTAGAAGAGCCGGAGCTACAACGTGCGGTGCAAGAGGGGATGCGTTCATACCTGCGCTATTGGTGTGACACATTTCGACTTCCACTGTGGTCTAGTGAAGACATTATCTCTCGCACAACTGTTATTAATGATCACTTACTGCGTGAAGCCCTCGCAGCTGGCAAGGGTGCCATCGTCTCGCTACCGCATGCGGGCAATTGGGATCACGCCGGCGCTTACTACTGTGAAACAGGCGCACCTATCGTTACCGTCGCCGAGCATCTTGAACCAGAGCGCCTCTTCAAGAAATTTTTGGCCTATCGTGAATCAATCGGGATGGAAGTTCTTGATGCCAGCGCGCGTTCACTCGCCGTACTTTCGCAACGTTTGCGCCAAGGTCGCCTGATCGCATTAGTTGCAGATCGCGACTTATCGAAGAATGGCGTCGATGTAACCTTCTTTAACCATCCGGCTCGTATGCCTGCCGGTCCAGCTGTTCTTTCAATTCAAACTGGTGCGCCGCTGTTAACGGCCTTTGTGCGTTACATCGAGAGCGGAATCGAAATCACTTTCGAGCCAACCATCCCAGTACCTGATGCGGGAAAGACATCTGAGAAGGTCGCCGCGATGATTCAGGAATCAGCCAATCGCCTAGAGAGACATTTGACCGTTCACACAACGGATTGGCACATGTTGCAGCGCATCTGGATCGATGGCGATTTCAAGGAACGCGCATGATTTCTAAGCCTCTACGCATTGGCATGGTCTGCCCCTACGGGTGGGATGTCCCCGGTGGGGTGCAGATGCATGTGCGGGAGCTAGCAGAGCACTTCATCGCACAAGGTCACTATGTATCCGTGATTGCGCCTGTCAGTGATGAAGATGCGATCACTGATTCGTGGTTAGTTAATGCGGGTCGACCGGTACCAATTCCATTTAATGGTTCTGTGGCTCGCGTGCTCTTTGGACCGATAGCTGCCTCACGTGTAAGACAATGGATCGTACAAGGAGATTTTGATCTGCTACATATGCACGAACCCGGTATTCCATCGATCTCGTTGTTGGCCTGTTGGGCAGCGGAAGGAGCGATGGTTGGAACTTTCCACGCATCGACTCCAAAGATGAGGGCGATCGCTTCGGTGGGACCACTGATCGAACCAATGATCGAGAA
>DAIMCZ010000098.1:0-2738 GCA_036726125.1 Candidatus Nanopelagicaceae bacterium | reverse complement strand
TTGCGGTAGCGTGAGGCCCAGGTGGTTCCATCCGGCCCCAGTCGCCATCCGACCACGCGGAGTTCGAGCCAGGAGACCTTTTCGTAGCAGAAAGGGCTCGGCAAGACTCTCCAAGGTCTCAGCCTCCTCCCCCATGGACATGGCAAGGGTCGTGAGGCCAACGGGTCCGCCATTAAATTTCTTAATCAAGATCTCGAGCAGGGTCCGGTCCAGGCGATCGAGCCCGATCAGATCAACCTCATACATCGTGAGGGCAGCTCGTGCCGCTTCGAGGTCGATGCTCCCTGTTCCATGAACTTCAGCGTAGTCACGCACGCGCCTAAGAAGTCGGTTGGCGACCCGAGGCGTTCCGCGAGAGCGAGAGCCAATCTCGACGATCGCCTCTTCGGCAATGGGTACCTGCAGGAGTTGCGCGCTGCGCCGGACGATAGTCGAAAGCTCCTCATCGGCGTAGAAATCAAGTTGTGCGGTAAATCCAAATCGATCGCGCAGTGGACTTGGAAGCAATCCAGCGCGGGTTGTCGCACCGATCAGAGTGAAGTGCGGCAGAGATAGTGGAATGGCAGTAGCACCCGCTCCTTTACCGACAACCACATCGACGCGAAAATCTTCCATCGCCATGTATAGGAGTTCTTCAGCGGGGCGGGACATGCGATGAATCTCATCCAGAAAGAGGATCTCACCCTCAACGAGTGAAGAGAGAATCGCTGCAAGATCTCCTGCATGTTGGATGGCAGGTCCACTCGTAATTCGAATCGGCGCGCTCATCTCAGTCGCGATAATCATGGCGAGCGTCGTCTTACCCAATCCGGGCGGACCGGATAAGAGGATGTGATCTGCTGGGGCCTTGCGAGAGCGGGCCGCTGTCAGAAGTAGATCGATTTGGCTAGCAACCCGTTGCTGTCCAACAAACTCGCCAAGATTCTTGGGGCGAAGGGCTAACTCTTGACCGCGTTCGGAGTCGTCAGAGAACTCACTCACGATGGAATTGCTCATCGTTGCACGCCTCCAGAGAGAGCGGCGCGCAAGAGTTCTGCAATAGGTTCGCGCGATACATCTTTAAATTGCGAGGCCAATTGATCAATGCGCTCCTGCGCATCTCGCGCAGAGAATCCCAAACCAGTGAGCGCGCTCGTCAATTGATCGCGCCAACTGCCCACCAAAACTGCTTCTCCCTGCTCGAAGCCATCCACCTTCTCGCGCAGCTCCAATACAAGGCGCTGGGCACCTTTCTTTCCCAGTCCAGGGACGCGCTCGAGAATATCCGGCTGATCATTCTTAATCGCGCTAACTAATTCGGCAGGCTCATAAATATTGAGTGCCGACTGCGCGACTTTCGGGCCTATACCGGTAACGGTCTGCAAGAGTTCAAAGAGTTCACGAGCGGCGTGAGTTTCAAAACCGTAAAGGGTTAGCGCATCTTCTCGCACTACCAAGACGGTGTGCAGCGAGATAGTTGTTCCAACCGTAAAACCTGCTGCGACGCGCGCTGGCACATTCACCAACAGTCCAACGCCACCAACTTCGATCACCACGGTACCTAAGCGGATCGACTTAATGCTTCCCGTGAGTGATGAGATCAACTAGAGGCCGCCTTTAGAGTCCGCGACGAGAGGCGTGCCTTCTCCTGCGAGAGAGCGAGTTGCATCTTGTTCTCGCCCACGCCACGCCAGTGGTGGCATATCGCAAGGGCAAGCGCATCGGTGGTGTCAACGGGCTTTGGGATCGCATCAAGGCGCAACAACTTCTGCACCATCATTGCGACCTGTTTCTTATCCGCGCGCCCCGAACCTGTCACCGCTGCTTTAACCTCCGATGGAGTATGCATGGCAACAGGGATCCCAGCCTTTGCAGCTAATAGCAGTGCAACGCCAGCGGCTTGTCCGGTGGCCATAGCGGTTCGGACATTGAGTTGCGAGAAGACGCGCTCTACTGCAATGACATCAGGATTAACTCGCTCTATCCACTGGAGAATCTGAGCTTCTAATTCGAGCAGGCGAATCTCGAGAGGAGCATCCACGGTTGTTCGGATGATTCCGACTTCAATCATCGTCAGTATCTGGGAACCCTTGCCGTCAACGACCCCAAGACCACAACGGGTCAAACCCGGATCAATTCCCAGCACTCTCATGCTGGTAAGCCTATTGGTCGAGGCTCGCCATTACCTCGTCAGACACATCAAAGTTGCCGTAGACGTTCTGCACATCGTCCAGCTCTTCGATTGCATCGATGAGGTGAAAGACCTTTGTTGCAGTCTCGGCATCTAGCGGAACAGAGAGTGATGGCAAGAACGAAGTATCTGCCGATTCATAATCAATGCCAGCTCCTTGGAGTGCGGTACGCACAGCAACCAGATCGCTTGGTTCGGAGACGATTTCGAAAGATTCGCCTAGGTCGTTGACCTCTTCACAACCAGCATCTAGAACAACTTCCAAAATTCTATCTTCGGTAAGGCCAGCGACCTTGTTTACAAGGACAACGCCTTTGCGATTGAACATATACGCAACAGAGCCAGGATCGCCCATGGATCCACCGTTACGAGTTACTGCAACGCGCACTTCAGAGGCGGCGCGATTGCGGCTATCGGTTAGGCATTCGATCATCAACGCGACTCCACCAGGACCGTAGCCCTCATACATGATTGTCTGCCAGTCAGCGCCGCCCGATTCCAATCCACCACCGCGCTTAACAGCGCGCTCGATATTGTCGGCAGGCATGGAGTTCTTCTTAGCCTTTGC
>DAIMCZ010000097.1:0-2820 GCA_036726125.1 Candidatus Nanopelagicaceae bacterium | reverse complement strand
CCACCAGTAATGAGGGCTGGTGTGATGATTGCGAACATCAATTGGAATGCAACGAAGACCATTGGTGGGATTGTGAGGGCCAATCCTGTCGGTTGCATCCAGATGTGATTGAGTCCGAAGTTCTTCAGATTTCCAATCCATCCATTTGTTCCTTGGAAAGCTAGTGAGTAAACACCGGTGATCCAGAGGATCGAAACCATTCCCATAGTGACGTAATTTTGTGCCAACATTCCAAGAACGTTCTTGCCACGAACCATGCCGCCGTAGAAGAAGGCGAGTCCAGGAGTCATGAGAAGAACGAGAGCAGAAGATGCCAAAATCCACGCAGTATCTGCATGGTTGGTCGCATCAGTTGCTGTGGCTGCGGCGGATACAGCGGTACCCATTAAGAAATGCATAGATTCTCCATTTTTATTTTAAGGTGAGGAGATCTCATCATTGAGAGGTCCGAAGAAAGTGGGCCGACACTGGCACAGACTTTTTCGTCTTACGAACGGCGTTAATTTAACAGAGGTTTCCCTGATTAGGAACCAAGCAACCCCGATATATACGAGTCGGAATCAAAGGGGGCGAAGTCAGAGGCGCCTTCACCAGTCCCTATAAATTTGATAGGGATACCGCTCTCTCTTTCGATTGCAAGGGCGACGCCTCCCTTGGCCGATCCATCCATCTTGGTCAGAATCAGTCCGCTCACCTTGACGCTCTCGGTAAAGAGGCGTGCCTGAATAATCCCATTTTGTCCTGTTGTGGCATCAACGACCAGAAGGACCTCGTCCACTCCTCCGGCCTTTTCAAGGACCCGACGAATCTTCGAGAGCTCCTCCATCAAGTTGGACTTAGTGTGCAGGCGACCCGCGGTATCTACGATCAAATAGTCGGCACCACTCTCTTTGGCGGTGCGGACCGCATCAAAGACCACAGAGGCGGGGTCACCCTGAAACTTTCCCGCTACGACGGGAACCCCAATCCGCTCGCCCCAGGTTTGTAGCTGCTCAATCGCTGCCGCGCGAAAGGTATCTGCAGCAGCAACCACAACGCTCTTGCCATCGGCCTTCAAAGATTGCATCAATTTTGCGACGGATGTTGTCTTGCCAGTTCCATTCACACCAACCACCAAAATGGCCGAAGGAGCTGACTCTGCCGTCGCCAGCACTCTAGGAGCGTTGCTCAGTGATCCTCGAAGAGCCGTCGCGAGAGCGGCCGGAGCGCTCTCTGCCTTCGCAGCTTTTGCGACCTCAATCAACTCTTCGCTCAAAGCGGCACCGAGATCTGCTTCGATCAGTGCGGTGCGCAGTTCATCCCAATCGCTTGCAGAGATATCTCCACCGCGAATCTTTGAGAGGATCTTGCTAAAGAGCGCCATAGCGAATACTTCTAAAGTTAAACGGATTCAGATTCGCGCAGGCGTTGAGATATAACTTCAGAGACGCCATCACCACGCATCGTTACTCCGTAGAGCGCATCTGCGATCTCCATCGTCCGCTTCTGGTGAGTAATGATGATCAACTGTGACTTCTCGCGAAGCTCTTCAAAGACTCCAAGCAAGCGACTCAAGTTGGTGTCATCAAGAGCCGCTTCAACCTCATCCATTACGTAGAAGGGACTTGGCCGCGCTTTGAAGATTGCAACCAACATCGCGACAGCTACCAAGGAACGTTCTCCACCAGAAAGGAGCGATAGACGCTTAACGCGCTTTCCAGGAGGACGAGCTTCAACGTCAACACCGGTCGTCATCATGTTATTCGGATCGGTCAGAATCAACTTTCCATCGCCACCCGGGAATAGCCGAGCAAAGATCTTTTCAAATTCGCGCGCGGTATCGTGATAGGCCTCGCTAAAGATTTGAACAACTTTCTCATCGACCTCTTTGATAATGTCCAAAAGATCGCGCTTGGTCTTCTTCAAATCTTCTAATTGTTCAGCCAAATACTTTAAGCGCTCTTCGTGCGCGGTGTACTCCTCAAGAGCAAGTGGATTGATCTTGCCGAGCATTGCCAGGCCACGTTCTGCTTGTGCCAATCGCTTCTCTTGTTGATCGCGACGATATGGGATGAGATCTCCTGGAACGAAATTGCCCTCTTCATCTTCAACGAGCGTCGGGACATCGTTCTCGGGACCGTACTCCGAAACTAGAGTCTCAACATCCACGCCAAGCTCTTCAACTGAGCGCATCTCGAGCTGCTCGAGGCGCAGGCGCTGTTCGGCACGGACAATTTCATCGCGGTGCACACTTGAAGTGAGATGCTCGAGTTCTGCCGTCAGTTCACGAATCTTGCTGCGCACATTGAGGGTTTCTCCCTCGCGATCGGTACGAGAGGCCTCTAACCGTTCGCGCTCCGTAAGAGCCTTGGCGAGAGTGACCTCAATCTGGATCAGAGCCTCGTAGGCAAGATCTGCAATTTCACGCGCCTTCGTCGCAGCGATCGAGCGTTGCTCCATCCGAGCAATTGCCTTTACGGCATTATCCCGCTCGGCCTGTGCGCTCATCTCTAGAGTTCGTGCACGGTCACCGACGGCGGTGATGCGCTCCTCCATAGTACGAAGTTCAAGACGCGCCTCAACTTCTACCGCACGAGCAGCGGTTACCTGCGCGCGAATCTCTTCGAGTGTCTTCAAATCTGGTTCTTGAGGAGTCTGATGCGATTCAAACTGTGCAATGGCAACCTCGAGATCACGCTCATCAGATGCGCGTTGTTCACTCGCAGCCGTGAGGGTTGCATTGAAGCGCTCTACCTCGGCTTGGGAGCTCTTTACATTCTGACCGGCAACCGCCATCTGCTCTGCGAGGCCAGACATCTTTGCATCGGATTCATTGAGTCC
>DAIMCZ010000096.1:0-2877 GCA_036726125.1 Candidatus Nanopelagicaceae bacterium | reverse complement strand
GTGGTCTTACCGGCGCCGTTAGGTCCAATGACTCCAACGATTCCATTTCTAGGAAGTGAGAATGAGAGGTCATCGATCAAGAGGCGATCTCCGAAGCCCTTCTTCAAGTTATCAACTTCAACAACGATATTTCCAAGGCGTGGACCCATTGGAATCTGGATCTCTTCGAAATCCAACTTCCGCATCTTGTCTGCTTCAGCAGCCATCTCTTCATAGCGAGCAAGACGGGCCTTGGACTTGGTCTGGCGACCCTTGGCATTCATGCGAACCCACTCGAGCTCTTCGGATAAACGCTTTGCGCGCTTGGCATCCTTCTGGCCCTCGATCTTCAAACGAGATGCTTTGGTCTCAAGGTAGGTGGAGTAATTACCTTCATATGGGTAGGCGCGACCGCGGTCGAGCTCAAGAATCCATTCAGCGACGTTGTCCAAGAAGTAACGATCGTGGGTAATCGCAACGACGGTGCCTGGATATTTCGAAAGATGTTGCTCAAGCCAGAGGACTGATTCTGCATCCAAGTGGTTCGTTGGCTCATCGAGCAGAAGAAGATCGGGTTGTTGAAGCAAGAGTTTGCAGAGTGCGACGCGGCGGCGCTCTCCACCTGAAAGTACGGTGACATCAGCATCACCTGGTGGGCAACGAAGTGCATCCATCGCTTGCTCTAATTGGGAATCGAGGTCCCATGCATTGCGGTGATCGAGTTGCTCTTGCAACTCTCCCATCTCAGCGAGCAGTTTGTCGTAGTCGGCATCTGGGTTAGCCATCTCTTCAGAAATTTCATTGAAGCGCTTGAGCATTCCCATGGTCTCGGCAACGCCCTCTTGAACATTCTCAAGAACATTCTTCTCTTCATTGAGCGGAGGCTCTTGCAGCAAGATGCCTACCGAATAGCCAGGAGAGAGGAATGCTTCGCCGTTAGAGGCGGTTTGCAGACCAGCCATGATTTGAAGGACGGTGGACTTACCGGCGCCGTTAGGACCAACCACGCCGATCTTTGCACCTGGGTAGAACGCAAGGGTTACATCATCGAGAATTACCTTGTCACCGTGCGCTTTACGCGCCTTCTTCATCGTATAAATGAACTCAGCCATGGGGCCAACCTTATCGGTTAGAATTAGCCTGCTTCATACGGAGGCAGACTTCCTACTTCAAAAAGCCCTACCAATAATGCGCCTGTAGCTCAGTCGGATAGAGCACTCGCCTTCTAAGCGAGTTGTCGCAGGTTCGATTCCTGCCAGGCGCGCAAAAAACCCGGCCACCCCCCTCGAGGTGACCGGGTTTTCTTTACTGGTTATGCGGTAGAGCTTTTGTTCCCAGTACTACTTGGTTGGGAGCTTGGCCAAGAGTGACTGCACGTATGCAGCAACTGGACCGCTCTCAGCAGCGTAGTTAGGGCTGGTGTTTGCGCAAGCTGGTGAAGCGACATACTTCAAGAAGTCTGTCATTGCTGCAGCTTGTGCACCTGAAGCAGCTGAATCTACGAGTGCGTAAGAAACAATTCCGAGGATGTATGCACCTGGAGCTGTTGTCTTGTAGTTGAACTGGTAGAGACCAGCAGAGTTAAGTGTTGCACCAGCAACGAATGCTGAAGTGTTTGCAGCTGTTGGGCCAGCAAAGTCACCGTTTGCATTTCCAAGGAAAGCTGTACGTAGCTTGCCTGTTGCATATGAAACTTCTGCGTATCCGATTGAGTATGGTGTTGAAGCAAGACCAGCAGCTACACCTGTTGAACCTGAGTAAGCCTGGATACGACCGATGTTTCCGGCACCGTTGATAGCACCTGGGAATACGTTTGCGAATGTCTTATCAGCTGGCTTTGTCCATACATCAGAGTTTGTCTTGGTGAACAAGGTAACGAAGTTCTTTGTTGTACCTGAAGCATCAGAACGAACTACGAGGTGGATTGTCTGCTCTGGAAGTGTGTAGTAACGCTTTGTTGTTACAGTGCGGAGAACTACTGGAGCGCCCTTTGAATCCTTCTTTGTTGATCCATCAGCGTTCTTTGCGTAAACAACGCTTGGGATTGACTTGTTGTTATCAGCAACGATTTCTGCATCGTTCCACTTTGTAACCTTGCCAGCGAAGATATCTGACAATGTCTGCTCTGAAAGATAGAGAGGCTTTGAACCAGGGAGGTTGTAGATAACAGCGATAGGAGCCATTACTAGTGGGATGTTCAAAACTGAAGACTTAGCAGGTGTGTAACCAGAATCTGAGAAGTTTGCATCGAAAATTCCTGCATCTTCGTTCTTCTGTCCTGTACCTGAATCTGAAGAGTTATATGTGAAGGTGTTGCCAGTTGTGTTCTGCCATGCAACCTTGCAAGTGTTAAGAAGGGTAGCGTCGAATGATGAGCCACCAGCTTGGATTGATACGCCACCAGCGAAAGCGCTTTGGGCAGCGAAAGCAGTTACAGCAAGAGCTGCTACTGCAATCTTTATGGTCTTTGAAACCTTCATGGAGTTCCTTTCAAGAACTGAACGAGTCGTAAGGGTCGTGGTGAGAAAGTTATAGATTTCAGGCAAACAAAAAGCCCTCCCCGAGTTAACGAGGAGGGCTTTCTAGGTGAACAGCAGGTTAAATAGATGGCTTAACCGAAACGTCCTGTGACATAGTTCTCAGTTCGCTCATCCTTTGGACGAGAGAAGATTTCGTTGGTTGATCCAACTTCAATCATCTGACCAGGGCCACCATCTGACAAGAAGAACGCGGTGTAATCAGATACGCGAGCTGCCTGTTGCATGTTGTGGGTAACGATGACGATGGTCACGCTGGATGAAAGCTGAGAGATTGTCTCTTCAATGCGAAGGGTTGATCCTGGGTCAAGTGCTGAGCAAGGCTCATCCATCAAGAGAACTTGTGGGCGAACCGCAAGGG
>DAIMCZ010000095.1:0-2882 GCA_036726125.1 Candidatus Nanopelagicaceae bacterium | reverse complement strand
CAATGGTTCTCAAGGTTCATCATCTACGTCCGGCTCCGGGCGCAAAGAAGGCTCGCACCCGTAAGGGTCGCGGTGAGGCTTCAAAGGGAAAGACTGCTGGTCGTGGTGGCAAGGGAACACGTGCTCGTAACGTTGTTCGTGCCGGCTTCGAAGGTGGTCAGCTTCCTTTGGTCATGCGTCTTCCAAAGCTCCGCGGTTTCAAGAACCCAGAGCGCGTCGAATACCAGCCAGTGAATGTCTCAACCATCAACGCGCTCTATCCAAAGGGTGGCCAAGTCACCGTTGAGGATCTAGTTGCAAAGGGCGCTGCCCGTGATGGTCATCCGGTAAAGGTTCTTGGAAATGGCGACATTTCTGTGAAGGTTACCGTCGTGGCACACGCATTCTCTTCATCAGCATCTGAGAAGATCGCTGCTGCTGGCGGATCGATCACTAAGCTCTAAAGGCTTTAATCCAACCCCGAATTAAGAAACCCGATAAGAGTCCTTGCTCGATTGAATAAAGACTCAGTCAGAAATTAGAGGAGAAGTTAAATGCTTGCAGCGTTTGGTAAGGCCTTCAAGACGCCCGATCTTCGCGTAAAGATTTTCTTCACCCTGGCGATCATGGCGCTCTTCCGCTTTGGATCGATCGTGCCAACGCCAGGTGTCTCTTACAAGAATGTGCAGTCATGCTTAAACCAGACCAGCTCTGGTGGACTCTTCGGGCTTATTAACTTGTTCTCTGGTGGTGCGCTCTTGCACCTTTCGGTCTTTGCCCTTGGCATCATGCCGTACATCACCAGCTCAATCATCATTCAGCTGCTCACCGTTGTTATCCCACGCTTTGAAACACTCAAGGCAGAGGGACAATCTGGAAATGCAAAGCTCACCCAATACACCCGTTACCTCACGGTTGGCTTGGCGATCTTGCAATCCACCGGTCTGATTGCAGTTGCTCGTTCAACTGGTCGACTCTTTAGCGGTTGTACCCTCGCCATCATCCCTGACTCTTCATGGCCTCGTATCGTGACCATGGTCTTGGTAATGACTGCTGGTACCTCTGTAATCATGTGGCTCGGTGAATTGATCACCGATCGTGGTATCGGTAACGGTATGTCAATCTTGATCTTCACTTCGATCGCTGCTGGTTTCCCAACTCAGCTCTGGTCCATCAAGCAGCAGAAGGGTTGGTTCGCCTTCCTCTTCGTAATGGCTGTCGGAATCTTGATTGTTGCTGCTGTCGTATTCGTCGAGCAAGCGCAACGACGTATTCCTGTTCAATATGCCAAGCGCCAGATTGGTCGTCAGTCTTACGGCGGCACATCTACTTATATTCCAATCAAGGTCAACCAAGCTGGAGTTATCCCAGTTATCTTCGCTTCCTCTCTCCTGTATATCCCGTCACTCATCGTGAATTTCTCGGGATCTACCGCGAAGTGGTCGGTCTGGATTCAGACCAACCTAGTTAAGGGCGATCACCCGATCTACATTATTTCTTACGCGATTCTGATCATCTTCTTCACCTACTTCTATGTGGCAATCACATTCAATCCAGATGAAGTTGCCGATAACATGAAGCAATACGGTGGATTTATCCCCGGTATTCGCGCTGGTAAGCCAACCTCTGAGTACCTGCAATACGTTCTTTCACGTATTACAGCTCCTGGCTCGCTCTACCTAGCCTTCGTTGCGATCATTCCTATCGTTGCCCTGATCCTGTTCCAGGCCACCACCAACTTCCCATTCGGTGGAACTGCGATCCTGATCGTGGTCGGTGTTGGACTTGATACCGCAAAGCAGATCGAATCTCAGTTGCAGCAACGTTCATATGAGGGATTCCTGCGCTAATGCGTTTAATCCTGGTAGGTCCTCCAGGCGCCGGTAAAGGTACACAAGCAGTTCATCTAGCGGCGCACTACGGAATTCCGCATGTCTCCACAGGAGATATCTTTCGCGCCAACATCAAGGGTGAGACCGAACTCGGCAAGCTCGCTAAGTCCTACTTGGATTCAGGAAATTTAGTCCCTGATTCAGTCACCAACGAGATGCTCAAAGATCGTATTGCACAGGGCGATGCGGCAAATGGTTTCTTGCTTGATGGATATCCGCGCAACGTGGGCCAGGCGGAGTTTCTAGCCGATGTATTGGTAGCGAGCGGGATTACCTTAGATGCCGTCCTCGAGCTATCTATCCCTAACGAAGAGATTATCAAGCGCCTTTCTGGTCGTCGCACCTGCCGCAATTGCGGAACCACCTCGCACGTTATCTTTGATAAGCCAAAGGTAGATGGCGTTTGCGATAACTGTGGCGGCGAGCTTTATCAGCGCGAAGATGACAAGGAAGAAGTCGTAGCTCATCGCCTCTCGGTATACGCCGAACAGACTGAGCCAATCATCGCCTTCTATCGCGATCTCGGGCTACTTAAAGTTATTAGCGCAGTGGGAGAAGTTTCAGAGATCTCTGCTAACGCAATCGCAGCCCTGAAGTAGTCCTCATGGTCATTCAGATAAAGACGCTTGACCAGTTGAAATTGATGCGTAAAGCCGGTCTGGTGGTGGCTGAAGCTCTTAGTCTCATGAAGGCCGCGATAGCTCCTGGAGTAACTCCGCTTGAACTAGATGCGATTGCTGCCGACTATCTTGCAGCGCATAACGCCACTCCATCTTTTCTAAATTATCACGGCTACCCCAACGTTATTTGCTCTTCAGTAAATCACGAGGTCGTGCACGGCATTCCTAACGAGCGACCACTTGTTGAAGGTGACATCATCTCAATCGACTTTGGGGCGATCGTCGATGGTTGGCATGGTGACTCTGCATTCTCTGTCGGAGTAGGGAAGATTGATCCAGAGGATCAAAAGTTTATGGACACCTGTGAAGAGTCGATGTGGCGCGGTATCGC
>DAIMCZ010000094.1:0-2937 GCA_036726125.1 Candidatus Nanopelagicaceae bacterium | reverse complement strand
TTTAATTCACAGAAAAGCCCATTTTTAAAGGTGCAGGTCAGCCCGTATGAAACCCCTTATGTCCGAAATGTCCGCTGGAGGTAAATTTCGGGTAAACAGAGGGTGACTAGGCAAGGAAATTAATTGGCTCTTCCAGCATCTCGGTGACCAAAGCAGCGATCGGAGAGCGCTCGGAGCGGGTCAAAGTGACATGGGCGAAGAGAGGGTGCCCCTTAAGCGACTCGACCACCGCAACCACGCCATCGTGACGGCCAACCCGGAGGTTGTCGCGCTGGGCGATGTCATGGGTGAGGATGACTCGGGAGCCTTGACCGATTCTGGAGAGCACCGTGAGGAGGACGCCGCGCTCGAGAGACTGCGCCTCGTCAACAATGACGAAGGAGTCGTGCAGAGAGCGACCTCGGATGTGGGTCAGAGGCAGAACTTCGATCAAACCACGGTCGATAATCTCATCGATAACGGTCTGGCTCACCAGAGCGCCCAAGGTATCGAAGACAGCCTGGGCCCAAGGCGACATCTTCTCGTTCTCGCTGCCGGGGAGGTAGCCAAGTTCTTGTCCACCGACCGCATAGAGCGGACGGAAGATGACAACCTTCTTGTGGTGGCGACGTTCTAAGACAGCTTCGAGTCCAGCGCAGAGTGCGAGCGCTGACTTTCCGGTTCCTGCCCGACCGCCCAGAGAGACGATCCCGATCTCGTTATCAAGGAGAAGGTCGAGGGCGATGCGCTGCTCTGCAGAGCGACCGTGCAATCCAAAGGCCGAGCGATCTCCACGAACAAGCTGAAGCTGCTTGTCGGCGGTGACGCGTGCGAGGGCGCTCCCCTTTTCGGAGTGGAGAACGATCCCGGTATGGCAAGGGTGCTCGCGAGCCAAGTCGTGAGGGGTGCGATCGCTCTCATACAAGGCGTCAATCACCGATCCGCCGACATTTGCTTCGACCATGCCAGTCCAGCCAGAGCTGGAGGCTAATTCGTGGCGATACTCCTCGGATTCGACTCCGACCGATGAGGCCTTTACCCGGAGGGGTAAGTCCTTCGTAACCAGGACGACGTCATAACTCTCGGCCATGAGGTTGCGCGCGATAGCCAAGATACGAGAGTCATTTGACCCGTCGCGCAGGAATCCAGCGGGTAGAGAGGTGGGGTCGGAGTGGTTGAGCTCAACCTTGATCGTCCCACCCAGGTCATTGATTGTGATTGCCTGGTCGAGGCGACCGTGGCTGATGCGCAGATCATCCAGGGTGCGCAGGGCGGCACGGGCAAAGTAGCCCAACTCAGGATGGTCGCGTTTACTCTCTAGCTCCCCGATGACCACGATCGGGATGATTACTTCATGCTCCGCGAAGCGGGCGAGCGCCGCGGGATCTGCTAGCAAGACGCTGGTATCTAAAACGTAAGTCTTGCGCCCTTTATTTTGGCTCTTTGCCAAGTGGTCCTCGCGCTTTCCCGATATGGATATGTAATCGAGCGGCTTCTATTCGCAGGGGAACAAATAGAACTTATGCCTCATAAACTAAAACTCGCCAGCCCGCGGGGGTCAGCGACACGCGGTAGCGAAAGGTTAATTTAAGGGAGCGGGGCTACCGGCCAAAGCGGCGGTGACGCTGGGCATAGGCACGCAGGGCGCGGAGAAAATCGACCCGGCGAAAGTCGGGCCAATAGGCCTCACAGAAGTAGTACTCGGAGTGCGCAGACTGCCAGAGCAAGAATCCAGATAAGCGCTGCTCCCCTGAAGTTCTGATCACAAGTTCGGGATCAGGAATTCCTGCCGTATAAAGATGTTTACTGATCTCATCAATGCTCAAGGTATTAGCGATCTCGATCGCACTCTCCCCAGCAGCTATTCCATCCTTAATGAAATTTCGCACGGCATCAACGATCTCGTGGCGCCCGCCATAACCAATAGCAACGTTGACCACGATCTTGGTGCGACCCTTACTGCGCTGCTCGACATCCTTCAACTTCTCTTGCAGCCATTGCGGAAGTAGTTCAAGGGCACCCAGTGGCTTAATCTCCCACTTACCAAGTTCATCGAGGCGATCAACTGCACTTGCAATTATTTTCAAAAGTGAATCGAGCTCTTCGGGATCGCGATTGAGATTGTCGGTGGAGAGCAACCAGAGCGTAATGATCGTGACATCGGCCTCTTCGCACCACTCGAGCAATTCGATGATCTTCTGCGCCCCCGCGCGATGACCCTCTTCCGGGGTGGCACCAAAATTCGACTTAGCCCAACGTCGATTTCCATCCAAGATAACGCCTACATGGTGTGGGGTCTGGGTGAAATCCAACTGGCGCAGCAGGCGACGCTCGTAGATCGGATAAAGCATCGCCTTCACGGCGCGCTTTACGGGGTTGGTCATTTTTTCTTGAAATCACTCATTGCTTTGCGCTCAGCGATAAACGAGGCGACCGGCAAAGTTCCTGCGAGGATGAAGGCGATGGTGCTGGCAAAACTCTTGCGAGCCTTGAGTGAGTAATTAAATGCTGCGATCACATAGATCGGGTAGGTAAATCCATGCACAATTGCGATCCAAGCGAATTTAACTTGAGAGCCCGAGTAGTGATGAAGTATGTGATTTTCAGGGACTTCAACGAACCAGAGAAGCAGGGACATGCAGCCTGACCAGATGGCCATAATTCGATAACGTTGTAGCGCTCCCTCAAGACCCTTTTTCATACCCCCACCTTATCCGCGATTGCATGGAGTTTTTCGTTACGCCTTGCAATGAATGGCGCAGCCAAAACCAAGAGCGCCATGAACCACCAGATCACCACATAGGAAATGTGCTGCCAGTAGAAGCCCGAGATTGACTCTGTGATCACCGGGGCTGGAATCCGATTTCCTGGGATGAGATCACCAGCGCTGCTGCGCTCCTGGGTAGCAATGACGTATCCATCAAAGAGGTTGTAGCCACCGGTTCCCGCGATCAGGGC
>DAIMCZ010000093.1:0-2946 GCA_036726125.1 Candidatus Nanopelagicaceae bacterium | reverse complement strand
CTTCAAAGAGTTCGATAGGAATGTTGAATCGATTGACTGTGTCGACCAGCGCTCGTCCGACATGATCTTTACTGGTCCCGCTACGGATATCGCTCAGCACTCCTTCGCCCCAATTCTTTAGGAGCGCTGCCTTCTCTTCAATCGACAGCGTTGAGGCAAGATCATCGACAATCTCGTCGGCATAACGTGCAAAGCCGTATAGGGCATGAACATGAGGACGCTTAGCTTTAGGCAAGAGCAGGGTTGCGAGGTAGTAAGTCTTGCCGTGAAGAGAGTTAAGCCGCTTGCACTCGGTATACGAGGCGCGCAGATCTGGATCTAGGATCCCGGCAGCGGTTAACTCATCCACGTTACTTAATAGCTCCTACGATCCGCTCTGCGGCGAGGCGACCAGAAATCAATACCATCGGTACTCCAACTCCCGGTTGTGTTCCCGAACCAGCAAAGACAACATTCTCAAAGCCAACTGCCATATTGCGTGGTCTAAAAGGACCGGTCTGGAAGAAGGTGTGTGCGCTGGCGAATGGTGCACCGCGCTCCATACCTTGCTCCTGCCAATCGAGGGGAGTAGTTAACTGCTCGACCTCTATCGAATCTGCGAAGCCTTCGTAACCACGCGCCTCCATAACGCGGAGCATTTCATTGCGATAGCGCGGACCTTCAACCTTCCAGTCGATATCGGCGTCGAGGTTGGGAGTTGGGAAGAGGATGTAATACGAGGAATGACCTTCGGGTGCAAGCGATGGATCGTCGTAAGTCGGGATTGTTACTAGCAAGCTGGGATCCGTCATCAAAGTCTTCTTTGTGATCAGCTCATCAAAGACGCCCTCCCACGACTTACCAAAGTGGATGTTGTGGTGGGTAAGGTGGTCGTACTTCTTCTTCGTACCGACGAGCAAAGTTACGCACGATGGAGAGTACTTGAGGGTCTTTACACGTCGCGGGGTGGAACCAAGCAGGTCGCGATAAGCCACTGGGAGATCAGGATTCAAAATAAAGGTATCTCCGGTTATGCGCTGCCCATCTTCAGTCAGAACCGCAGTGGCACGACCGTTGCTATGTTCCACCGAAGTAACGGTGGTGTTGTATTTGAAAGTAACTCCGTGCTTTTGTGCAGCTGCAGCTAGGGCGCGAGGAACGGCATGCATTCCGCCCTTGGGGAAGAAGACGCCGTTGACCGAATCCATGTATGCGATCACCGCGTATAAAGCTAGGGCTTGTTGTGGGCTTACTCCGGCATACATAGCCTGGAATGAGTACACCTTCTGAGTGCGCTCATCCTTGAGAAATTGGTTGACCTTAGGTGCGAGATGGCGAAAGGCGCCGAGTCCAACGAGCTTGGCAAGATTGGGGGTCAACAAATTCAGTGGTGAGTCAATATTGCGGTCGATAAAGTCGTTCATCTCGTACTTGTATAACTTGGTTACAAAGTCGACGTACTTTCCGTAACCAATTGCCTCACTCGGGCTGATCTTGGTAGCGATCTCTTCTTGCATGCGTTTTGTATCGGCGTGCACATCTAACTGAGTGCCGTCATGATAGAAAGCGCGATAGAGCGGATCGACAGGAACGAGTTCGAGCCAATCCTTCATATCTTCACCGACGCAGGCGAGTGCATCTTGAATGAGCGATGGCATCGTAAGTACAGAAGGACCAGTATCGAAGGAGTAGCCATCACGCTGCAGGAGGCCATTGCGACCACCTGGAACAGACTCACGCTCTACAACGGTGACCTTGCGTCCCGCTCCCGCCAAACGAAGAGCAGCGCTGAGACCGCCAAGGCCCGCTCCAACGATGACGACGTGATCACTCTTGCCCTTTACCTGACGCACACAATCCCCTTTGATTTATGCAGTTCGCTGCGTGGCCGCGATGGCCATCTCTTCGAGGAGAGCGACTGCAGATGGCGTAATTCCACCAGTAGTCAGCGCATTGTGCGCTTTGAAAGTCATCTCTTCAATAATGGTTTCCAGCTCAGCAAGAGCGCCTGTCTCGACGATGATGCTGCGCAAGGTTTCGATCTGCGCGAGATCTAAATCTTTACGTCCAAAGAGTTGGAGAAATTCTGTGCGTTGGATCACGTTTGCTTTGGAAAGCGTTGTTGCCACAAGAACTGTGCGCTTACCTTCGCGGAGGTCATCGCCAGCAGGCTTGCCCGTCTTCTCTGGATCGCCAAAGACGCCAATGACATCATCGCGCAACTGAAAGGCCTCGCCGAGAGGCAAGCCATAGTTGGAATAACTTTCGATAACTTGCGCCGAAAATTCGGGAGCGAGGCTCGCACCAAAGTGGAGCGGTCTTTCAATGCTGTACTTGCCCGATTTAAAGCGCGCTACTTTGAGCGAGCGCTCGACGCTCTCGCTTGCCAGAGCTTGTTCGTACATGTCGAGATATTGGCCGGCCATCAGTTCCACGCGCATCTCATCGTAAAAGGGGAGTGAGCGCAGGATGCTCTGTGCAGGAGCGCCTGATTCATGCAGAGCCTTTGCCGCCCAGACCAGAGCGAGATCTCCTAGAAGAATTGCACTAGCCACACCGAATTGCGCGCTGCTGCCGTGTAAGTGTTCAGAATCGTGTAGAGCCTCAAATTGTTTGTGAATGGCCGGAGCGTTGCGGCGGGTATCAGAAGCATCCATGACATCGTCATGGATCAGCGCACAGACGTGAACGAGTTCGAGGCTGGAAGTTGCCTTAAGAATTTCAGGAGAGAGCTCCCCGCCCGCACCAAGGAATCCGATAGTTGCGAAGAGCGGGCGTAGCCGCTTACCGCTGTCGAGAAGGAAATGGCCGAGCGCGTCGGCCACTGGTTCGAGTTCGTTGCCGATTTCGCGCAGATATTGCGATTCCCTCTCAAAAAACTCAGCGAGAGAGGCGTTGATAGCCCCGGTAAGTCCACGAATGCCATCAAAATCCACGCGGTAACGGTACCCTGCTTCGCTATGAACC
>DAIMCZ010000092.1:0-2952 GCA_036726125.1 Candidatus Nanopelagicaceae bacterium | reverse complement strand
TCCATAAACATCAGCCCAGCTACAAGAAATGCAACTGGGCCGATCTCTTGACGGTTTGAAGAGTTATTCTTCAAGAACTGCTAAGCGCTCTTCCTTGGTTACTTTGTGGAAATACGAAGAGCCCTGCCTCCAGAAAATTGTCATTGGAATCACTCCGATAGCGACAGTTCCCACTCCAACCCACAGAGCAAGATGACTCAGAGTTGGAATAACCTTGAAGAGAACCGCAATCAAGAAGAGCCCAGAAAGAGCGGGCCACAATCCCACAAGAAGGAAGGTGCGAACATCTCTCAATAGATAGCGGCGATACAAGACAATTACAGAAAGAGCCGCGAGAGCGTAGTAGAAACAGATTTGAATTCCGATTGCTGCTACTCCCGCTTGGGCAATGTCATTTACTTTCTTGATAAATTGCGAACCAATAAAGAAGAGTAAAACAAAGACAGTCGTAAAGACCGTTGCGTTCCAAGGAGTACGGAACTTCTTGTGAACCTGACCAAAGGAACCGGGCATGGTGAAATCTCTTCCCATGGAGAAGAGAGTTCGGGTGACCTGAATCATCTGCGTTTCGATTGTCGCCACAGTCGAGAGAAGAACCGAAACGACAATGAATTTGCCGAACCAACCTGGAATCAAAACTGCAGCGAAATCACTCAAAATGCTGCTGCTGTTATGCAATGTTGCATCGCTCAAAACCATGTTGATCGCGATCAGCGTCAATAAGAAGGTAAAGAAAACGAAGAAAATTCCAACAATTCCGCCGCGACCGGCAGTATCTTTTCCATCTTTTGTCTCTTCGTTGAGATTTGCGGTGACATCCCAACCCCAATAGAAGAACGCTCCCGAGACGGCACCGATCAGGATCGCGCTCAATCCATGAGCAACAGCGTATTTCGAGTCAAAAGGATTTGTCCCCGCCGAAGCGAAGGCTGGGGTGGAGTAAGCCTTGATTTGATTGAAGGAGAACCAGCCCCAATCAAACTTATGAGTGTGTGGGTGATGCAACAGCGCGATCACGTCAAAGATCCAAAGCAAACCCAACTCCACCACTGTCATAACGACTTGGGCCTTGGCGGTGAACTTGATGCCGTAAGCAATAATCGCGACCATGAAGATAAAGATCAGGGCGCCAATAAGAGTCGTCCAGTGGACATTGTTAATGGTGTCTTGATTACTTGTAAATAGGGATAACAGACTTGTCGAGGCTGGAACGGTAGAGACCAGACCGAAGATGATTGAGGCGGTTACGAGAGACCAACCAGCTAGGTAACCAAGAATTGGGTGGAGGGCATTGCGCACCCAGATATAGGTGGCGCCGGCATTTTGGCGTACCTTTCCCATGTAGTGGAAGGCGATTACAACGCCGAACATGGCAATTCCAGAGTAGAGAAGCTCACCAGGACCGAAAAGTCCGACCGTGACAGCAAGGGTGACCGTCGTTGCTGCTATTGAATAGGCGGGAGCCGAGCCAGCGATTCCCATGATCGAGGACTCAAAGAGGCCTAGAACGTTAGAGGCTAAGCCCCCTTCTTCTGCTTGATTCTCTTCATGCTGGGGATTCGCCACGTAAAGACCTCCGATTACAGAGAGCATCCATTGATGCGCGGTTGAGATATGGGCAGACCTTACCCTCTAGCCCGCGCTAAATGCCACAGATTCGCGCAAAAATCCAAACTGGGGATCCCTCGCCGATACAGAATTATTCTGCCGACCCTCCAGCAAATTGGCTGGCATAGAGGTCGAAGTAGAAGCCCTTGGCGGCCATCAGCTGCTCGTGATTTCCCTGCTCGATCAGACTTCCCTTATCCATGACCAAGATGGTGTCAGCATCGCGAATCGTCGAGAGGCGGTGGGCGATCACGAAACTGGTGCGTCCCAAGCGGAGCCTTGCCATCGCGTGCTGCACCAAGACTTCTGTTCGGGTATCCACAGACGATGTCGCTTCATCGAGGATCAGAACCGCAGGATCGGCCATAAAGGCGCGAGCGATCGTCAGGAGTTGGCGCTCTCCATTAGAGACAGTGGAATTATCATCCGTCAGCAGCGATTCGTAGCCGCCCGGAAGGCCGCGGATAAAGTGATCGATGTTGGCTGCCTCCGCTGCAGCGACGACCGCCGTATGAGAAGGATCTTTCGACCCAAAGGCGATGTTCTCCTCGATAGTTCCCGAGAAGAGCCAGGTATCTTGCAGAACCATTCCAAATTGACGACGTAAATCATCGCGAGTTATGTCTCGAGTGTTGATGCCATCGAGGGTGATCTCACCACCATTGATCTCATAGAAACGCATGATGAGATTAACCAGGGTTGTCTTACCGGCACCAGTTGGTCCGACGATTGCAACTGTCTGCCCTGGAGCGACATCGAGATTGAAGTTCTCGATCAGAGGTTGATCTTCTTTGTAGCGGAAGGAGACGTTCTTGAAGGAGATGGCGCCAGTCGCACGAGTCAACGGAACGCTCGGGGTGCGATCGGGTTCTTCCTCGGGAGCATCAAGTAATTCAAAGAGTCGTTCGGCGGATGCAACGCCCGATTGAACGGTATTCATTAAGCCTGCGATCTGAGCTAATGGCATGCCGAATTGGCGCGAGTATTGGATAAATGCCTGCACGTCGCCCAATGACATCGTTCCAGTAGCAACGCGATATCCGCCAAGAACGGAGATGCCGACGTAGATCAGATTCGAAATAAAAGTTGTCGAAGGCATGATGATGCCCGACATAAATTGCGCGTTAAATGATGATTTATTGAGGTTCTCGTTGAGAACTGCGAAATCCGCAATTGCCTGCTTACGGCGACCGAATACCTTTACCAACGCTGCTCCAGTATGCATCTCTTCAACGTGTCCGTTGAGCTTTCCAGTCCAATCCCATTGTGCAATGAACTGCTTCTGAGATGCTTTCGCAATACGTACCGAGACAAACATTGAAAGCGGGATTGCGACCAAAGAGA
>DAIMCZ010000091.1:0-3007 GCA_036726125.1 Candidatus Nanopelagicaceae bacterium | reverse complement strand
GAGAAGAGCCTGCAGACCACCTCTTTAATTAGCGTGGGCTATGGAATTGAAGGACAATCATCCGGTGCACTTGGAGTAATCGGACCGACGAGGATGGATTACGCCCAGACGATAGCCACGGTCAATGCCGTCGCGCTCTACATCGGACAATTTTTAGGGGGAACTACACATGGCTGATCTCTACGAGACGCTAGGTGTACACCGCGACTCTTCCTTCGATGAGATCAAGAAGGCTTACCGCAAGTTAGCGCGGGAGTATCACCCCGATGTGAACCCAGATCCCGCTGTTAAGGATCGATTTAAAGAGATCACCGCTGCCTACGAGATTTTGAGCGATCCGACCAAGCGGCAGAAGTATGACCTGGGCGGCGACCAATTCTCTGGCTTTGGCGGCGCGCAGAATTTCGGCTTTGGCGACATCATGGATGCCTTCTTTGGGGGCGGTGGGACTCGTGGCCCACGATCCCGTGCACGAGCTGGGCAAGATGCTCTGATCGGTGTTGAACTTACCTTGGAAGAGGTCGCCTTCGGGACCGAGCGAGAGATCACCGTCGAAACTGCCGCGCGCTGCGATAAGTGCCACGGCACTGGGTGTGCAGATGATTCGAAGCCGCAGACTTGTGGGATTTGCAAGGGGCGCGGTGAGATCCAACAAGTTACCCGCTCCTTTATCGGAAATGTGATGACGAGCCGACCTTGCAACAACTGCAGTGGTTACGGATCGGTGATTCCGCATCCATGCAATGAGTGTGCGGGGGATGGTCGCGTTCGCACCCGGCGCACAATCAATGTGAAGATCCCTGCAGGTGTCGAGGGCGGCAACCGCATTCATCTCGCTGGTCAAGGTGAGGTCGGTCCCGGCGGCGGTCCCGCAGGTGACTTGTATGTTGAGATCGTTGAGAAGCCCCATGATTTCTTGATCCGCGATGGAAAAGATTTACATATCTCGATCGCCATCTCGATGGCAGCAGCGGCGCTTGGAACCACCGTCACAGTTGAAACTTTAGATGGGCCACAACCAGTTGAGATTAAGCCTGGTTGCCAATCTGCTGATGCAATGACGTTGCGCGGCTTCGGAGTTCACAAACTTAGGGGCACAGGTCGTGGTGACCTGGTTGTCCACGTTGAAGTTGTTACTCCTACGCGCCTCTCGCAAGAAGAGCAAGATCTACTTCGCAAATTCTCAAAGATGCGTGGCGAGAAGCTCAGTACTTTCAAAGTCCATCACCGCAATAAAGAGCATAACGAGCATGGTCTCTTTGGCCGCGTGCGCGATGCATTTAATCGATAGCGCATGCTGACTCTCTTCTTTGTTCCAGACTTGGGGGCAGGAAGCACGATTGAAGTCCTAGGTGACGAGGCGCATCATGCAATCAAAGTTATTCGCGTAGAAGTCGGCGAGGAGTTGCTCCTTGCTGATGGAAATGGTGGTTGGGCACGGGGCAGCGTTCAATCGATCGATAAGAAGAGTTTCATTCTTGCGATCCTTGAGCGCGGATTCGCTCCTCAGGAGGCGCAAGAGCTCATTGTCATTCAAGCCTTGATGAAATCAGATCGTGCAAAAGAAGCTATCGAACTACTAACTGTTGCGGGTGCAACGACGATTATCCCGTGGCAGTCGGAGCGCTCTATCGCGAAGTGGCAGGACGATTTAGGGGAGAAGTGGCTGACCACCGCCACAAGCGCAGCTAAGCAAGCGCGTCGCTTTCGCCTTCCAGAAATTGAGAAACCAATCACGACTGCTCACATCGCCAAGCGCTTTGGTGGTCAATCCAATCTCTTCGTGCTCCACGAGGGTGCAACCACCAAGCTCTCCGATGCCGGCAAGGAGTTGAACCCTGGAGCGATTGTTTTTGTGATCGGACCCGAAGGTGGACTCACCGGCGAGGAGTTAGGTGAGTTAGGTGCCGCTGGTGGAAAAGTCGTACTTCTGGGCAACGAGGTGCTGCGCTCTGCGCATGCAGGCTTTGCTGCGCTCTCGGCAATTTCTGCCCTGACTGGGCGCTGGTAGTAATAGGCTTTTGGCCATGTGCATCTTCTGCAAGATCGCAAGTGGTGAGATCCCCACCCACTTTCTCTACGAGAGCGAGCACGTCGTCGCCTTCAAAGACCTCGATCCCCAAGCCCCCGCTCACATCTTGGTGATCCCACGCGCACATTACGAGAATGCCGCAGAGTTGGCGGCGGCAGATTCGGCGACGATGTCCGAGCTCTTTGGGGCAGCGCGCGAAATCGCGGCGACTCTTGGACTCGATGGTTACCGGATTACTTTTAACACAGGAGCAAGTGCTGGTCAGAGCGTCTTCCACGCCCATCTCCATTTATTGGGCGGGCGTCCATTCGCTTGGCCGCCCGGTTAACCGTAAGATTTGGAAGTAATGGAGAGACCTTTGATTATCGTCCCAGCCGCCATTCCTATGGTCGCGCTCACCGGGCCTCAAGATTCATACCTCCGCATCTTCGAAACAACATTCCCTAATCTCCTCATTACCTTTCGCGGCAACGAGATCTTTGCCAAGGGTGATTTAGAAGAGGCAGGGCAGTTCGAGGTACTCGTTAAAGAGTTACTGGTACTGATCCGCGCTGGGCAGTCACTGACTTTGGATGCTATCCACCACGCCATCGGCATGGTGAAGCATGTTCCTATTGATCATCCTGCTGAAGTTCTCTCACTCAACATCTTGAGCAATCGCGGCAAGACGATCCGCCCCAAGACTGCCAATCAGAAGCGCTATGTCGAAGCAATCGACGAGAACACAATTACCTTTGGCGTAGGTCCGGCAGGTACCGGTAAAACTTATCTTGCGATGGCTAAGGCGATTCAGGCGCTGCAGGCCAAAGAGGTTAATCGCATCATCTTGACCCGCCCCGCTGTTGAAGCTGGCGAACGCCTTGGCTTCCTACCAGGCACACTGCAAGAGAAGATTGATCCGTATCTGCGTCCGCTCTTTGATGCGCTGCACGACATGATTGATCAAGAGTCGATTCCACGTTTGATGCAATCGGG
>DAIMCZ010000090.1:0-3055 GCA_036726125.1 Candidatus Nanopelagicaceae bacterium | reverse complement strand
AATGGCACCGAGTGGGGCGAGCTCGAAGGAATTGCTTCGCGGACAGACTTCGATCTTAAGGCGCATAGCGCAGCATCTGGCAAGGACTTATCTTGGTTTGACCAAGAGAAGAACGAACGCTGGACTCCTTATGTCATCGAACCTGCAGCAGGTGTAGACCGTTGCACACTCACCTTCATGATGGATGCCTTCACTGAAGATGAGGCTCCTAATGCCAAGGGTGAAATGGAGAAGCGCGCGGTAATGAAACTCGATCCGCGTCTTGCTCCAATCAAGGTCGCAGTCTTGCCGCTGTCGCGTAACGCAGATCTCTCGCCCAAGGCGCGCGATCTCGCTGCAGAACTTCGCAAGAACTGGTCGGTCGACTTTGATGATGCCGGTGCGATTGGTCGCCGCTACCGTCGCCAAGATGAGATCGGAACTCCATTCTGCATCACCATCGACTTTGAATCACTCGAAGATAACGCCGTAACAATTAGACATCGCGATTCGATGGCTCAAGAGCGCATCGGCATCGATCAAGTTCAAGGTTGGCTTGCTCCACACCTACTTGGCGCTTAATTCAGTGATCACAAAGACCGCTCCGCTTCGTCTGCCGATTGCCAACGGGCAATTTGCGAACGACGAGGTGGTCTTGGATACCCCAGTTGTATTGGCTCCAATGGCAGGAATTACAAATTCCGCCTTTAGAACGCTCTGCCGCGAACAGGGAGCAGGGCTCTTCGTATCGGAGATGGTGACGGCACGTGCACTCATTGAGCGCCATCCGGAAACCCTGCGCTTGATTACCCCCGGTAAGGGCGAAACCCCACGGTCTGTTCAGTTATATGCGGTTGATCCAATTGTGGTGGGGCAAGCCATTGACTTATTGGGTGCGGAAAATCTCGCCGACCATATCGACCTCAACTTTGGTTGTCCCGTACCTAAGGTGACTCGCCGGGGTGGGGGAGCAGCTCTGCCCTACAAGCGCAATCTCTTCAGTGCAATCGTCGATTCTTCGGTTAAGGCTGCTGGTAAGTATGGAATCCCAGTCACAGTAAAGATGCGCGTTGGTATCGATAGCGATCACCACACTTATTTAGAGGCGGCGAAGTCGGCTGCAGATCTTGGGGTTGCATGGGTCGCACTCCATGCGCGTACCGCAGAGCAGATGTATGAAGGTCAAGCCGACTGGTCACGCATCGCAATGCTTGTCGAACATTTAGCGCCAACCGGAGTTCCAGTTTTAGGAAATGGCGATATCTGGTCGGGTGCTGATGGGTTGCGCATGGTGCAAGAAACAGGCTGCGCAGGTGTCGTTGTAGGACGTGGTTGCCTGGGTCGTCCTTGGTTATTCGCTGATCTCGTCGCCGCGTTCAATGGAGAGCCGACCCCACCACTTCCAACTCTCTTTGAAGTTCGTAAAGTGATGTATCGCCACGGAGAGTTGCTGGTTGAATTTTTCGAGAGCGAAGGTCGTGCTATGCGCGATCTGCGCAAACACATGGCATGGTACTTAAAGGGATTTTCAGTACCGCGCGAATTGCGTGCTGGTTTTGGAATGGTCTCATCCCTTGGCGAACTAGAGCATCTGCTCGCGCAACTAGAGGATCAGCCTTACCCTATTGAAATTGCACAAGCGCCGCGCGGACGTCGCAGTCATGGTCGCGCTGTGAGTCTGCCCGATGGCTGGCTCAATGATCCAGATGAGTTTGCATCGATCACGATCGATGATGCCGTCTCTGGCGGCTGAACGTGTTCCTCTTTAAAATTCTGCGCCGCATAATTGCCGCAATTCTGCTTCTGATCATCGTCATTCCACTTTATGTCGCAACCCAGATCTGGTGGACGGCGCATCATCCCGTTATCAAGGAGAGCGCCGCGATCGTTGTCATGGGGGCGGCGCAAGACAATGGGAAACCAACGCCGGTTTTGGCAGAGCGAATCACCCAAGCTCGCCTGGCATATCAATCGGGACTTGCTCCACTGATCCTGACCGTAGGTGGAAGTCAGAAGGGCGATCTTTATACCGAGGCTGCGGCCAGTCGAAATTCACTCATCGCGCAGGGCATTAAGAAGTCAGCAGTAGTTGCTCTGCCCGTGGGCAAAGACACTCTTACGAGCACGGTGGCTTATGTCAGCTACTTAAAGTTGCATGGACTCAACAGCATCATCATCGCTACCGATCCCTACCACTGTTATCGCGCGATGGCCGAGGCACGTGGATTGGGTATAAGTGCCACCTGCGCGGAATCGCAGAACGGACCGGCATCTCTCAAAAAGACTGGTGCGCGCTACATCTTCCGCGAAATGGCCGCCTACCTGGCTTATGAAACAGTTGGTCGCTTTGGGATCCACCTGAGCGATCAGATAAAGAAATAGACTGACGCCCTTATGGTTCTGCGACTGGCACAAGAGTCACCCGGGTACACCGAGAGCGATCGCGATCGCTTTCTGAGCGAGCCTATGAAGAGAATGGGTCGAACCGAATTTGCCCGCGACCGCGCCCGCATCATCCACTCCTTTGCGCTCCGTCGCCTGGCGGCGAAGACCCAAGTGGCCGTCCCCTGGTTGGCAGACTTTCCCCGCACTCGCCTCTCGCACTCGTTGGAGTGTGCACAAGTTGGTCGCGAACTCGGTTGGGCTTTAGGGGCCGATCCTGATCTGATGGAGGGCGCTTGCCTCGCTCACGATATTGGCCACCCACCATTTGGTCATAATGGCGAAGATGCCCTCAATGCTGTCTCGGAGGCTTGCGGTGGCTTTGAAGGCAACGCCCAGTCGTTCCGGCTTCTGGTTCGGTTAGAAGCAAAGACCGTTGATGAATCTGGGCGGTCGGTTGGTTTAAATCTGACTCGCGCCTCATTGGATGCGGCGACGAAGTACCCATGGCCACGTGCGGTTAACCTCCGCAAGTTCGGTGTCTATGACGATGACCAAGAGATCTTCGATTGGGTGCGGCAAGGCGCACCTGCCGGCCGCCAATCCATGGAGGCACAGATCATGGATTGGTCTGATGATGTGGCTTATAGTGTTCACGATTTGGAAGATGCACTCGTCACGGGCCATGTAAAGC
>DAIMCZ010000089.1:0-3083 GCA_036726125.1 Candidatus Nanopelagicaceae bacterium | reverse complement strand
ACAAAGTGGCTCAACACTGCCAAGCCAGAGACTCTCGCTTCGCTCAAGGGCAAGGTAGTTCTCGTAGATTTCTGGACTTACAGTTGCATCAACTGCCTGCGGACACTCCCGCACGTTGAGGCTTGGTACAACAAATATCACTCCGCTGGATTTGAAGTTGTCGGTGTAAGCACTCCAGAGTTTGCATTTGAAAAAGATGCAGGAAATGTTAGCGATGCGATTAAGCGCTACAAGATTCCTTATCCAGTTGCGCTCGACAATAACTACAAGACCTGGAACGCATATAACAACGAGTACTGGCCTGCCGAATACTTGATCGATGCGTCTGGGCAGGTGCGTCGTACAGAATTCGGCGAAGGAAATTACGATCAGACCGAGCAGGCGATCCGTACTCTGCTAGCGGATACCGGTAAGAAGATCACCGTTGCACCATCGGTCGTTGCAGATACAACGCCGCACGCTCAGATCACACCAGAGACATACTTCGGGGCCAACCGTTCGCAGTATGGGTACCCAGAACCAAGCTATCCAACTGGAACCTTCACGATTCCAGAGCAGAAGACTGTGGCACAAGATCACTATGCATTTGGCGGCACTTGGACGATCCAACCGGATGATGCGCAGGCAGCTAAGGGTGCAACCATCACCGAACAGTTTGGTGCTTCAGATGTCTACATGATTCTCAAACCTGCTAGCACGGGAAAGAGTCAGGTGGCTGTTACCTACAATGGCAAACCACTCACCGGAAAGTTTGCGGGGAGCGATGTCGTGAACGGCATCATCACGGTGGATTCAGACCGTTTGTACAACATCTTTAGTAGTGGCACCGCGTTCACCATGGGAACTCTGCGCTTTACCTTCCTTAATGAGGGGATTCAAGCCTTCACCTTTACCTTCGGTTAAGCCCTAGGTGGGGTGAAGTAGACTCGCAGCATGCATAAAGCGCTCTTGCTCGCCGCTCTTACCTCGGTGGCAACTGCGCTTGGCGGATTCCTGGCGGTAAAGGTGCGCGATCGGACCCACATCATCTTGGGTCTGGCTGCGGGTTTGATGCTTGGTCTGGTCTTCTTTGACTTGATACCGACAGTCTTTGAGCAGAACCCCAGCCACTTCGGTGGAGTGCGCTCTGTTGGTTTGGTCATCGTTTTAGGGTTCTTAACGTTGCACCTTTCCGAACGCTGGTTTGCAACGCATGAGCCCTTCGATTCCCACCACGACAATGACCATCAGCACCACGCAGGTCGTCTCGCAGCTTTTGCAATGGCCGGCCACGTCTTCGCTGATGGCCTCGGAGTAGGCGCAGCATTTAGAGTTTCGAGCTCACTTGGACTGGCTGTCTTCTCTGCGATCATGGTGCACGCATTTAGCGATGGTCTGAACACTGTTACCTTCTTGATCAAGGAACAAATGTGGACAAAGAAGGCACGCGGACTCTTGATCGTTGATGCGGTTGGTCGCATTAGTGGAGCAGCAATTGGTTCATATGTCGCATTTGGTACGAATTGGATAGCGCTCTACTTAGCACTCTTCGCTGGAATGGTTATCTATATTGCAACCTCACATATTTTGCCGGAAGCGCATTCGCGACATCCATCGCGATGGACATTAGTGGCGACAATTGTGGGTGTTTTGGTGATGTGGGCGGTGGTGGCAGGAGGGGCATAATCGGGTTATGTCATTTTTAGACGAGCCGGTGCACTCTCTCTTTCATAATTCTTACGCAGCCCTCGCAGGTGAGGGATCTCCCTTTGTCTTGGGTAACGCTGACGATTGCTATTGGTCCATTACAGGATTGAACTTCTCATCTCTCAATGAAATCACTATGTACAACGGTGATCCTGAAGTTTTAGAGAGCGCAATCCGGCGCTTTCAAGATGCGCATCTGCCGCACAATGTTTTCTTAGGGGGAGCGGGACTCGTCCACGCTGCTGCGCTCACTGCAAAGGGTTACACCAATCGTGGAGTAGCACCGCTGATGGCATATGCACTCGATAAAGACGAGGATCGCCATACGCTACGCGAGGGACTTGAAGTAAAGCGCGTTACAACTCCAGAAGATCTGGCGATCTGTCAGACAATTCTCGCAGATGGATATGGTTCGCCACGCGAGATCACCGATAGCGTCACCGCGGCATCACTTGGAAATCCCGCCTCATTTAGATACTACTTACTGGATGGGGGAGTGCCGGTAAGCACAGCTCACTTCATCGAGAATGAAAAGTTCCTAGGATGTTTCGACGTCGTCACCTCGCCGATGCATCAGCGCAACGGCTATGGTGAAGAGTTAATGCGTTGGGCGATGGCGCATCATGCGGCGATGGGTCACGAACTTATCGTGCTACAAGCTTCCAAGTCAGGTCTTGCACTTTATGAAGATTTGAACTTCCAGGTCCTGCAATATCTACAGGCCTGGCAATTAGAAGATGTCATCAGGATGCGCCGCTTTACTCACGAGAACTTGCAACTCGGGGAGTTCTCACTGCGCCCGCTGCACGTTTCAGATGCGCCCTGGTGCATTCCTTTCTACAACGACTCAGAGATCCAAAAGTATCTACCGGTCCCAGATGATTTTGGCCCTAAGGAATTTGCTCTGTTGCTTGAAAGGTTCACGGCCCTACAACGCAATGGAGCGGGCATCAATTGGGTGGTCGAACGTGCTGGCGAGCCCGTTGCCATGATGGGTTGTCACACCACAGATTGGAAGCGACAAGGCACTGAACTTGGTTATGCCGCCCTTCCGCACACCCGTGGACAAGGAGTAGTCAGCGCTGTGCTCAAGGAGCTCGTCCCCTTCCTTTTTAATGAGTATGGTTTTGAGCGAGTCGAGGTGCAGGCGGTGGTCGAGAACGTCCCCTCACAGCGCGCCGCAGAGAAAGCGGGCTTCGTCCAAGAGGGCATGTTGCGCCGTCGCTATCTCCACAAGGGCGTGCTCCATGACGATTTCGTCTATGCGCGGATCAAGGGTGATCAGGCAGGGTAAACTCTCCCTCCTTGCGACCAGCAAGATAGCCGACAGCCAGCCGGATTAAAGGAGCACTCATGGCCGCAGATCGTTTAGATACCATCGTTTCCCTCGCCAAGCG
>DAIMCZ010000088.1:0-3147 GCA_036726125.1 Candidatus Nanopelagicaceae bacterium | reverse complement strand
GTCAAGAAGTCTGGCGCTTGGTACACCTACGAGGGCGATCAACTCGGACAGGGTAAAGAGAACTCCCGTAACTTCTTGATTGATAATCCAGACCTTGCTAACGAGATCGAGATGAAGATCCGTGAACATTATGTTCCGGTCGTTATCGATCCAGAGCTCGTTGCTGCAATTGATGAGGCTACCTCTGAGGTTGATTTCTAAAGAGTGGCAGATAAAACAGATGTAGTGGCTGATCCCTACTCTGACGCGATGACGTTGGCGCTCTATGCGCTAGCGCCGCGCGCCAAGAGTAGGGCTGAGCTCCATACCCAACTTCTTAAGAGGGGAGTTGAGGCCGAGATCTCTTCCGCTGTTCTCGACTCACTCGAACTTCAAGGGCTACTCAATGATCTCGAGTTCGCGCAATTGTGGAGCGAATCACGGCGTCGCCAGAAGAAGTTGAGTTCTAGCGTGATCACGCAGGAGTTGCGCAGTAAAGGCGTAGCGCCAGATATCATCGAAGAGGTGATGCAGGGTACCGATGTGGATGCTGAGTATCAGATGGCCTTTGAGATGGCGGAGCGTAAATACCGCTCCTGCGCGCACCTCGATCAGATGGTTATTTATCGTCGCGTGCACTCCCTATTGGCGCGCAAGGGCTTTAGCCACCAGATTACCGAGCGGATTATGCGGGAGCTGTTAGCCTCGTAAGATTGACCAATGAGCACACGCACCTTCGTCGTAGAGACCTACGGCTGTCAGATGAATGTGCACGATACCGAGCGCATTGCCGGACTTTTATTGGATGCTGGGTATGAGGCGGCTCTCGAAGGATCCACTCCAGATCTCGTTGTCTTTAACACCTGCGCAGTCCGCGAGAATGCGGACAATAAGCTCTACGGAAACCTAAGTTTCTTAGCCCCGCTTAAGAAATCTAATCCCAACTTCCAAATCGCGGTCGGTGGTTGCATGGCTCAGAAGGATCAAGAGTCGATCATCAAACGTGCGCCGTATGTCGACGTGGTCTTTGGAACGCATAACATCGGTTCACTGCCCGCACTCCTGGAACGCGCCCGCATTGAAGAGGCCTCGCAGGTCGAGATCAAAGAATCGTTAGAACACTTCCCGTCGACGTTGCCAGTTCGTCGCCACTCTGCCTTTAGCGCTTGGGTATCAATCTCAGTTGGCTGCAATAACACCTGCACCTTCTGCATCGTTCCCTCACTTCGAGGTATCGAAAAGGACCGCCCTAAAGCTGACATCCTCACCGAAGCGCGAGCGCTCGTTGAACAAGGAGTCGTTGAGATCACCTTGCTGGGACAGAATGTAAATGCCTATGGGGTCGATCTCGGTGAGCGTGGCGCATTTGCAAAATTGATCCGCGAAGTCGGCGCAATCGATGGCCTTGAGCGGTTGCGCTTCATGTCTCCGCATCCGCGCGATTTCACCGAAGATGTCATTGCTGCGATGGCGGAGACCAAAGCGGCGATGCCGCACCTACATATGCCACTGCAGTCGGGATCAGATCGCATCTTGCAAGCGATGCGCCGCAGTTATCGCTCAGAGCGCTACCTGAAGATCATCTCTGATGTTCGTAGCGCGATGCCCGATGCCGGTATCACAACTGACATCATCGTAGGATTTCCCGGCGAGAGCGAAGAAGATTTTTCAGCTACCCTCGATGTAGTTCGGCAGGCGAGTTTCACTGCTGCATACACCTTCCAGTACTCCAAGCGTCCGGGTACCCCCGCTGCAACGATGCCGGATCAGATCAACGACGAGGTAATGGCCGAGCGCTACACCCGTCTGCATAAATTGCAGCAAGAGATCTCTGGTGCGATCAACCAATCATCTATCGGTAAGAGCTACGAGATCCTGGTCTCAGATCATGAAGGTCGCCATGATGCGAACAGAGCACGCCTAAATGGCCGCACTCCTGATTTCAGATTGGTGCATGTCGAGAGTGAAGAGTTACGCCCAGGGGATATTGCGAACGTCACCATCACCGAAAGCTCGCCAAACTTTATGGTCGGAACTCTCAATAGTTCGCGAAGCACACGTGGCGGCGATGCCCATGCGGCACGCGTAAAAGAGGCGGGAACGACTTCGATCATGATCGGTATGCCAACCCTGCAGAAGCTTAAATCTCTATGACCCTGATCGTTATCGGGGGAGCGACGGCTACTGGTAAGAGCGAGCTAGCAATCGCTGTCGCAAAGCGCATCGGTGGCGAAATCATCAACGCGGATTCAATGCAGCTCTATAAGGGCATGGATATTGGAACTGCGAAGTTGAGCCTCGATCAGAGGCAGGGGATTCCGCACCATCTACTCGATCTCGTAGATGTAAGCACCGACGTAAATGTGGCTTGGTATCAAGAGCAGGCGCGCAGCAAGATTGATGAATTATTAGCGCGAGGTATCCCAGCGGTGGTAGTCGGCGGTACAGGCTTTTACATTAAGGCGATTCTCGATGACCTCAACTTCCCAGATACCGACCCCGCCGTGCGCGAGAAGATCACCCTGCAGGCCGAGAAGATCGGCAACGACGCCCTCCATCAACGCTTAGCTATTCTCGATCCAGCAGCCGCTGCGGCTATTCCTAAGGAGAATGTGCGTCGCGTGATTCGCGCCCTCGAGGTAATCGAAATAACCGGCAAACCCTTTACCGCCAATCTGCCGCGCGTCGATTCCACTCGTTACCCCGCCGCACTGCAATTTGGCCTGAGCATGGATCGCGAAAAGTTGGATGTGCGCGTTGATGCACGAGTCGACCAAATGTTCGCGTTGGGACTGGTGGACGAGGTCGATACTTTGATTGGTCAGGGATTACTCGAAGGTAAGACTGCGCGAGCTGCGCTGGGATACTCCCAGGTCGTCGCAATGCGCGCTGGAGAGATCTCGCTTGAAGAGGCGATCTCTCAGACAAAACTCGCCACCCGCCAATATATTCGCCGCCAAGAGACCTGGTTCCGGCGCGATGAGCGCATCACATGGCTAGATGAGGCTTCAGATCGCCTCGCCATAATTGAAAAGGCTATTCTGACTACATGATCGCAACGTATGGGCATGGAACGCATAATGATTTCGTGCTGCTCTTCGATCCAGAGGACGAGATCAAGATAAGCGAGGAGCAGATCGCTCGCATCTGCAATCGCGAGACGGGCAT
>DAIMCZ010000087.1:0-3425 GCA_036726125.1 Candidatus Nanopelagicaceae bacterium | reverse complement strand
ATGAGTGGATCTGGCTCATCCATGATGATTGTGCGCCAGATCGTGATGCGCTGAAGTTATTACTTGAAGCGGTAGAAGATCGACCACAAGTTGCGATCGCTGGTCCCAAACTCCGTGATTGGTATGACCGAGATCGCCTCCTCGAAGTTGGTCTATCAATCGCTGGCAATGGATCACGCTGGACTGGGCTTGAAGCTAATGAGCAGGATCAAGGTCAACACGATTCGATCACAGAAGTCATGTCGGTGAGTACTGCAGGTTCATTAATACGACGAAGCGTCTTTGAAGAACTTGGCGGTCTAGATATCAATCTTGCCCTCTTCCGAGATGATGTCGATCTTGGCTGGCGTGCTCATGTTGCCGGATATCAGGTGATCTGTGTTGCGAAGGCGGTCGCCTTCCACGCCGAAGCATCTGCAAGTGAACGCCGACGAGTCGATGTCTCTGAGGCTTTTTTACATCGTCCACTTTTACTTGATCGTCGCAACGCTGCCTACGTGCTCTTAGTGAACTCAACCTGGTGGCTCCTACCTTGGATTGCACTTCAACTCTTAGTAACCAGCGTTGCTCGTGCAATCATCAATTTATTAGCAAAGTTGCCAGGCTATGCCGGTGATGAAATTGCAGCAGTCGCATTGCTCCTGGCCCATCCGGCCGAGCTCTTCCAGGCACGGAGGGCTAGAAAGAAGAAGCGACTACTTTCGGCGCGCGTGGTTTCACACTTCATCCCTTCAACCTGGAGCCAACTGCAAATCGCCTTTGAACGCGCGGGCTCAGCGATCGCTGCCTGGATAGCACCCGTGGTGTCGCGTCGAGAAGAACAACGTGAGCGAGATCTGCCACTGGCTCAATCTGCGGAGAGCGATGAAGATTCCGAAGAGATTGAATCTTTGCCATCGGATACTGGGTCGTTGTGGAAAGCACTCATTCGCAAACCACAGTTCCTCATTGCATTTGTTATCGCCACAATCTCATTAATCGCATCGCGCGGGAGGTTTGGCTCGCTCTCGGGTGGCGCGCTCGCACTCTCTCAAGGAAGTGGCTTGGATTTGCTTCACCGATACTCGGAGTCTTGGCACCTGGTTGGGCTTGGGTCTGCCGCCCCCATGCCGCCGTGGGTGGCCGTCCTTGGAATCTCGTCGATTCTTACATTAGGGAATTTGCCGCTCTTAATTACCCTTATCTTTCTCTTCGCTCCTGCGATCTCATTTCTTGCGATTTATCGCGTCCTGCTTCGCCAAGGAGTGCAACGAAATTACGGGTTAGTCGGTGCTGCAATCTATTCAGCCTCACCGCTCTTGTGGACGTGTATTAATCAGGGGCGACTCGGCACACTCTTTGTTCTTCAACTTGCGCCGACCCTCTTATCGCTTAATCCATTCTCCCGCGACCGAGAGAGTTCGACATGGAGAAGAATCTTTGCGATCTCACTTCTCGCAGGGGTCATTGGCTCTTTCTCACCGCTGCTCTTAATTATGTGGGCGATGATTCAACTTGCACTCCTCATCCGATCATTAGTTGAACGCCGCCACCAGATCCGCGAGGCGGGTTGGGTCAATCTTCTCTTCTCTGAACTTCTTGATGCCTCAAAGCGCCGAATTGCACTTACGGTAACGCCATTACTTTTAACATTCCCATGGTCGGCATCTCTTCTTATCCATCCAACCCAAATCTTCCTTGAACCTGGAATTCCGCTCTCATCGGGCAACCAACTCGCCTTGACTCTCTTTAATCCGGGTGGAGTTTCAGCGCCACCTATTTGGATCATCGCACCATTCGCCTTCATGCTTGTTATCTCGCTCCTTGTCGATCGACTTCGAACAACCGGCCTCGTAGTGAGTGGTCTATTGGCCAGCGCAATTCTGATGAGCCAAGTAGTAATTCTTGGACACGGAAGTTCTGCTCAGGTATGGAGCGGCCCACTGATTGCACTTTCAATGATTCTGTTACTAGCCCCAGCGCTTACCTTCGCACAAGAGTCTTTGCCAGCACTTCCTGCTCGGCGCGTGGGACTGCGCCACTTCGGCTGGGCGGGTTTAGCACTCGTCGTTGCATTCAATTTAATTGCCATGCCGATTTGGGCGGCAACCGGGGGAGCAAACTCGCTTGTGAGATCTAGCCAGACCGCTTACTTGCCAGCTTTTGTCACTGCGCTCGAGCAGACACCTGCGCGCCCAAAGACGGTCGTTCTCCGAGCGACCGATAAAGCGACAACATATTTCTTTACTCGTGGCGCCGGAATTTATCTAGGTGATGCAGATGTTTCGATCGGTGTTCCGCCACTTGTTAGTCAGGCGATGGATGATCTTGTCGCCGGGGCGGGCCTCACTTCAGCTAAGTCTCTCGGCTTATATGGTGTTCAATATCTCTACCTGCAGAATCCAGCTCCAAGTTCGTTAGTGCGATCCATAGATGGCATCGGCGGCTTCACACGTATGTCAGCAACAACACATGGAACACTTTGGCGAGTAGTGGCGAGTAATCCACGTGTTCTCTTTGTAGGAGCTGATGGATCCCACGTCGCTCTCGATTCACATGATGTCAGCGCAAATGCCTTAGTGCAATCGGCTGGCACAATTGCGCTGGCTGAGAAGTATGATCAGAGTTGGCGTCTACTTTTAGATGGTCGCCCAATTGCACTTGAACGCTCTACAAATGATCTTCCTATCTTCACAATTCCTCAAGCTGGACAGGTCGCGCTATCTCATGATGGAACACTGCGCCGGGCACTTATTTCGATCGAGCTCATTACTCTTATATTTGCTCTTGTAATGGCGCTACCTGCGGGCCGTCGGCGCAGGGATCTCGCAATAGCCGAGGTGGCCTCATGATCTTTCGATTGAAGGGACGCAACAAGGCGATCGCCGCAATCGCATTGATCGGCGCAGGTATTGGGGCTTCTTATGTTCTTCCTTCAGAGCAGCGTGCCACAATTATCGCAAGCAGTTTGCCGGCACAGTCATGCCCAGAATTCTCTGCCTCTGGCACCACTACTGCATCACTTCCAGCGACCAAGCTCGGTATCCGATACCTCGATGGAAAGAGTGTCTCGTTCAAACACTCCGCATACTCGCAAATTACGCTCGGCAAGAGTGGACTACTTGTTGATAGCAACCCTGGCAGCTCACTTGTATTCTCTTCACTCGCATCTTCTGGAGTGGCCGCGGTGGCATGTAGCGCTGGCAATCCAGATGAATGGTTTATCGGCGGATCTGGCGGCTTGACCAGTAAAGGTCAACTTGGACTTGTTAATTCCGGACTCGGCGAATCGATCGTTGATGTCTACCCCTTTACGTCAAAGCAGCCACTTGCGAAGGTATCAATTCGAGTAAAGGCAAATTCTTCAGCAACATTTGCACTCGATGCACTTGCTCCAGGCGAGGATTCGATGGCTCTTCATGTTGTCACTCGCACGGGTAGAGTCT
>DAIMCZ010000086.1:0-3427 GCA_036726125.1 Candidatus Nanopelagicaceae bacterium | reverse complement strand
GAATCTTCCACCGCGTAACGCAATTGACGCATCCCACGAACTGATCCACCGAGCGCGGGACCTTCTGCACTCCGTGACATCGCGCCCACGCCCCACTCTTCGCGTGGCCCGATGAAGAGCGAAATTTCCAAGCCGGCATCTGCTGCGATACGAGACATCTCTTTCAACTCTGATTCAGGGTGCAACATCGCTCCGCTGCCTTGTGAGACGCGGTTGACGGTCACTCCGCGCTTGGCGGCCTCATCTAGAACTGCGAGCAGAACTTTTGGTCCTTCGACAGATGGGATCTCAATGCGAAAGTCAGCACCGTCGGGAAATTTAACTGTGCTCGATGGGGGAATCAGCTCTGAGGGAAAGCCACCTAAAAGTGAATCGGCCAACATTTATTTTCCGTTCTGTATTGCCGAACACCGTTCGGCACTCTAGTATTTCGTAGTCAGATTAATTGTCAATGACTTATTAATCGAACTTTTTGAGGAGGATGTGTGGCGCAGAGTTCATCGACCACAGTGGGCAGCGTTGCCCGAGCCCTCGATTTAGTTGAGCTGGTTGTTGGCGGGCCCGACGCTGGATTGCCATTATCTGAAATTGCAAAGGCCGTTGGTGGATCAAAGAGCGCGGTGCTTGCAACGCTACGAACGCTAGTGGACTTTGGGTATCTCCGTACAGTGGAGCCTGGCCCTAAATATCTGCCAGGCATGATGCTGATTCGTCTCGGTGACTTGGCGTCAGCGCACGACCCCCTCATCGCCGTCGCTAGGCCCATCCTTGCTGCCCTGAGTGCAGAGTCCGGATTGACGATTCGTGTTGCGCGCAATGATGGTGGCTACCCGGTATTTCTTGATCGCGTCGACGGTCCTGGTTTCGTGCGATTCCACACTCCACTCGGAATTCGTGAGCTCCCGCACGTGAGTTCCGCAGGTAAGGCGATTCTGGCTGAGTTAACCGATAAGGAAGTTGATGCCGTAGTCAGAGAGTCCGGTTTAGTTTCGCGAACAAAGAACTCCATTACCAAGATCTCCGAATTGAAGAAGGAGCTTGAACATATTCGCAAAGTGGGCTTTGCTACCGATGATGAAGAGGATGCACAAGGTATTTTCTGCGTTGGGGCAACTTTCTTTGATCACTTTGGAAAATGTATTGGTGCAATCAGCGCCACCGGAGTTAAAACGGATATGACTGTCGCTCAGGTTTCAAGCTTGGGCAAGCTGGTAATTAAGTATGCCGATCAACTGACCGAAGAATTACACGGAAGAAAGTTAGCGAGGAGAGCGCGATGAAGACGCTGGTGGCATTTACAGGTGGTAGAGCAGAACTAGTCGAGTCCGCCGAGCCCACCTTGGCGAGCGATGAAGTCTTGGTAGCCCCAATCTTGACTGGAATCTGTGGAACCGACCTCGAGATTATTCACGGGAAGATTGATCCTGCCTACGTAATTTATCCGGTCGTGATCGGCCACGAGTGGTGCGGACGAGTGCTTGAGATAGGAGCTGACGTTGATTCGATATCCGTCGGAGATCGGATTGTCGTCGAAGGAATTATTCCCTGTGGCCATTGCTTTGAATGTACGAGCGGTAACTCCAACCGCTGTACAACATACGACGAGATCGGCTTTACGCGACCTGGTGCAGCTGCGGAATTAATAAAGGTGCCAGCTAGACTCGTTCACAAGATTGCAGATTCAGTTTCCAATGAGTCAGCCGCACTTGTCGAACCCACCTCCGTCGTGACTCAAGGTATTCTCAAAGCTGCTCCGAAAGTTGGTGCACGAGTACTTGTTATTGGCGATGGCACGATCGCATTAATCGCAGCAAGATTGATCCGCAATTGGCAACCCAGCTTCGTAGAGATGTTAGGTCTAAAGGCTGGTCAAGCCGAGATGGCTTTCCAGGCAGGAGTGGACTCCTTTATTACAGCGACCCCAAATGCCAAATACGACTTAATCATTGAGGCTTCCGGTTCAAGTTCTCGTATCTCTGAGTCAATTCGCCTCCTTGTACGTGGCGGAACTTTGCTACTCCTTGGATTTACGGGATCTGATGTAACAACCGGGATTTCAATTGATGATGTCGTTAATGGCGACCTTAATCTGCTTGCTTCGTTTGGATATTCACGTTCGGCATGGAAGCAGACCGTCTCGCTCCTCAACTCTGGTGGACTTGATCTGACCTTCTTGGTTACGCATCGCTTCGCCTTGGAGGATTTTGCGGAAGCGATCGCTGCACTCGAAAGCGCTCCGGCTCCCCGGGGCAAGATCGCGTTGCAGATAGGACGTTAATGAACTTCGAGATCTTTGATGAGCGCATCTCTGTACTCGGGGAATCACCCTTCGCTTTTGGAGCGAAGAGTTCCGAGGTTTCGTGGGCCGATATCTTGGGTTCAAGAGTCCGCACCCGAAATCTGATCACCGGTGAAATCGGTGAATTTCAGACTGGTGAAAATGTTGGCTTCGCCCTGCCCCGAACCGACGGTGGCTATCTATTAGGTACAAACTCGGGACCTGTACTCCGAGATCCAGATGGAACCACAACAGCGCTCTTCTCTCTGCAAGAGGTAGATCCGCAATGCCAATCCCACTCTGTCCGTTGGAATGACGCGAAGGTGTCACCCAGCGGAAATCTATTCTTGGGAACGATGGCCTATTCGATGCTGCCAAAGACATCTACCCTCTTCCGTTACTCACCTCAGAGCCGTGCACTTGATGTTGTGTTTCCAGAGTTAACAATAAGTAATGGAATGGATTGGAGCGATGACGGAGCAATTCTCTACTTCATTGACTCCAGCTGGCAGGCGGTCCGTGCATTCTCGGTTGAAAACGATCAACTCTCCGATGGTCACAACGTTATAAAGATTGCACCCGAAGATGGTGCACCTGATGGGATGTGCATGGATGCCGAGGGAGGAATATGGGTTGCACTCTGGCGCGGGTCGGAGGTTAGACGTTACGACTCCTACGATAATTTTAAATTAACTGAGCGGATTCAACTCCCCGCGAAGTACATTACTTCGTGCGCATTTGCTGGCGAAAATCTCGATACTTTGATAATCACTTCTGCCACTGATGGAGAAGTTGGTCTCTCTCCTGAAAGTGGCATGACCTTCATGGCTACACCAGGCGTGAGGGGAAGACCGTCACGCCCTTACCCGAACTAACTCTTTACGAGAGCCGTGCGACTAACGTCGCGGGGAAGTTTTGGAAAGTTACGGGGCGTAGGAATCTACTAATTGCATGTAAACCAACTGAAGTATGCAGCGAGTTAGTCGAGGCCGGATATGGTCCGCCATGTTGTTGGCCAACCGAAACCGCAACTCCCGTAGGCCACGAATTCCAAGAGACGCGGCCAACTCTCTTCGCTAGCGCCTTTACAACCGCAGCCACGTTCTCATCTTCTGCGCCAGCAAAGAGTGATCCGGTCAGCGCACCCTC
>DAIMCZ010000085.1:0-3470 GCA_036726125.1 Candidatus Nanopelagicaceae bacterium | reverse complement strand
GCGTAAAAGCGCCCCAGAAATTCCCGCTTAAAATCGAAGAACTCTCCACTTTCGATTGATGCGCGCATCTGGTCAACTAAACGAACGATAAATCTCTCGTTATGGATCGTGGCTAAGGTGCTAGCGACCATCTCCTTAGCTCTAAATAAGTGCGCAACATATGCCGCTGTGTAATGGCTGCAGGTATAGCAATCACATTGCTCATCAATCGGCGCAAATTGGCGCTGATACTTGGAGTTGCTCAGGTTTACTCGGCCGTCGATCGTAAAGACGGCGCTCGTGCGCGCTTGGCGGCTGGGGGCGACGCAATCGAAAGTATCTGCGCCATTCTCTACGCCAATAAAGAGGTCATCTGGTTCACCGATCCCCAAGAGGTGGCGCGGCTTATCGCGGGGGAGTTCCTCGCACATCCATTCGACGATCGTCCCTAGCTTCTCCTTGTCCAAGGCTCCGCCTAGGCCGAATCCATCAAAGCTAATCCCATCCTCATCCAGAGCGGCCAAATCGCGGGCTGCCTTGCGCCGTAGATCTTCGTACTGAGCGCCCTGGAGCACCCCAAAGAGAGCTTGATAAGGGCGATGAGTGCGCTCGCGGGTCAGCCGACCATGTTCGACGAGACAGCGCTTGGCCCAAAGTCGGGTCCGCTCCAGCGAACGCTCTTGGTAGCCCCGGGTGTTATGAAGCGTGGTGCACTCATCAAAAGCAAAGATGATGTCAGCCCCGAGCTGGTGCTGCACCTGCATGGAGATTTCAGGGGTAAAGCGATGCATGGAGCCATCGAGGTGAGATTTAAAGGTGACTCCGTCATCATCAACGTGAGCTAAGCGCTCCTTATTTTCGGCAATGACCTCATCAGAGCGGAAGGTCTCGGTATCCATGGCAATGACCTTCTTGAAACCAACCCCGAGGGAGAGAACCTGAAACCCCCCGCTATCGGTGAAGGTGGGGCCGCGCCAATTCATGAAAGCTCCTAGACCGCCCGCCTCGTCCACGACCTCTGGACCGGGCTGGAGGTAGAGGTGGTAGGCGTTGGCCAGAACGGCCTGACCGCCAAGGGCAGAAATCGACTCCGGCAGCACCCCTTTAACGGTCGCCTTGGTCCCCACTGGTATGAAGGCTGGGGTCTGAATCTGGCCGTGCGGGGTGGAGATAGTTCCAGTTCGACCCATTTTTCCGTCGAGCTGCCTCTTTTCGGTGAAAGAGAAGGATTCTCTCAGCGGAATGTTATGGGTCACGCTCCCAGTCTATTGAAAATAATTGGACAAATAGGGCAAGATAACCCCCACTTGGTACCCCTCGTGCTCTCCAATGAAGTCTTAGTGAACGCTAGGCGAATTTGGATTGCTCACCTATTAAGGAGAAAACATGAAAGCACGCCTGAAGACGCGCTCTATTGTCGCCGCGGTCTCCGCAGCGTCAGTCGCGCTAATCGGCTTTGTTGCCGTACCAGCACATGCTGATGCCCGCAGCACCGTCGTCGCCATCGAGAGTAATACCTTTACCTCGTACAACAACATCACCCCAGATACGAATATCGTCATCAACGGTGACGTTCAGTACCTCACAGGACAGAACTTCTTCTACTACGACGATAAGTTGAACATCGTCCCTAATCCAAAGCTCGCTACTTGGAAGGTCACGAAGAACACTCCAACTGATTTTGAAGTTACATACACAATCGCACCAGGACGCGTCTGGTCTGATGGAGTACCAATCACCGCTGCAGATCTCCTCTTGTGGCACGTCACAACCAGCTCTGATTACTCAAAGTCAGCTGGCCTCGGCGATCCATCAAGCTCAGCCGGTAGCGCATTCAACTCTGTCAACTACGGTGGCGTTTACGACTCACACGTCGCAGGCATTCCAACAATCAGCAAAGATGGCATGAGCATCACTGTTAAGTATGACTCACAGATCCCTGATTACCTCCTCAACGGCCCATCACTTGAGCCTATGTCTGCTCACGCTCTTGAAGAGTTGGCCGCTGGCAAGACCAGCCTTGGAACAGTTGCAGATGGAACCGCAGCTAATGCGAAGTTCATCTCAGATGTAACTTCCAAGAACACCAAGGCACTTACCGCAATGGGCAAGATTTGGAGCAACAGCTACAACTTCACAACTGTTGATAGCTCAACCAATCCTTTGTTGCTCGTCAACAACGGTGCTTACAAGGTTAAGTCAATCGATAGCAACCAGATCACATTGGTCGCAAGCCCAAGCTACAACTCTGGTCCTGCACTTTCAGGCATCACAACCCTCGTCATCAAGCAGGGCATTGCAGATGGTTCTCCATCAGCACAGGCACTCGCTAATGGCGATGCTGATGTCTACCAAGGCCAGCCAACAGCTGATGCTGTTGCACAGCTCAAGGCAATTCAATCTGCCAAGGTTGTAACTTCAAGCTCACTCGCTTTCGAGCACATCGAGCTTCGCGTTGCATCAAGCGGATCTGATACATACACCGGCCCATTTGCATGGTCAGGTGGCCAGAAGGCTGCAGATCTACGTAAGGCATTCTTGCTTGCATACCCACGCGCAGACATCGTCTCGAAGTTGATCGCACCTATCAATCCAAACGCTGTAGTTCTCGGCTCGGTCATCAACCTTCCAGGTAACCCTGACTACGATCACTCTGCAAGCGTTAACGGAATGGCTGCCTTCAACCGTGGCTCACAAGCTGACCGCACCGCACAGGCTCTTCGCCTCGTGAAGAAGTGGTACCCAACAGCTGGAAACGGCAACACTCCAATCTCAATCAACCTCCTCTGGGGCTCACCAGGAAATACCCGCCGTACCTCTGAAGCAGCGCTCGTCATTGCTGCTGAGGCACAAGCTGGCTTCAAGGTCACAGCACCAGCAACAGCTGGTTGGGGTGGAAAGTTGACGGCGACTCAGTACGACGCTCACTTCTTCATCTTCGATCAGACTGCAAACCCACAGGATGCTCAAGCATGCGGAATCTTCCAAGCTGGTGGCGGTTCTAACTACACCGGTATCAATGATCCAGATATCAACAAGTACTGCGATGCTTTGCAGAAGACCTCACTCCCTCAGGCCACAATCAATCGTTACCGTGTCTTGATCGAGCAGGCTGTTGCGAAGGATGCATTCTTCTTGGGTATCTTCCAGAACCCAGAGGTAACTGCATACAACTCTGCACTGCAGAACGTTGTACCTGCACCTCTATCACCAAGCCTCTTCTGGAACTTCTGGAGCTGGCACTTCTAAGCAAGGGCTTTTAGCCACTTCTTAGAAAATTGAGCGCACGATTCATGTGCTCACACGTTAGTAACCCCCGATAGGGGATTGAGAAGTGGTGCTGGATAACCTCCAGCACCACTTCTTTTAAAATTTAGAATGTACTTGCTTATTAATCTCTTTTGATTTCAACGAAGAACAGAGGGTTTCATGATCGCCTATATCAGCCGACGTATCGCGGCGATGTTTGTAATTCTCTTTGGATCAAGTTT
>DAIMCZ010000084.1:0-3557 GCA_036726125.1 Candidatus Nanopelagicaceae bacterium | reverse complement strand
AGTAATGGTGGGCATTCTTGATTGTTAGCCCTAGATCATTGGCGGCTTCCAGAACTGCAAAGACGGCTGCACAGTTGGCGGCATTGGGAACTAAGAGAAATTTGCTCTCGTTATAGCGATAGATAATCAGATCATCGATCACCCCACCACTTTCATCGCACAGCAAGTTGTACTGCGCGCTGCCGTGCCCGATGCGATCAAGGTCGTTGGTGAAGATTCGATTGAGGAAGAGGAGAGCCCCTAAACCTGAGACTTCGATCTTTCCAAGGTGTGAGACGTCGAAAACTCCGACGCTTTCGCGGACCGCAGTGTGCTCAGCGATGACTCCGCCAGCGCTGAGATCTCCGATCGCTTTTGGATACTCAATCGGCATCTGCCAACCGCCGAAATCAGCGAGCTTTGCACCAACCTGAGAATGCCAATCAAAGAGCGGAGATTCCATTTCTGTAACTTATCTCAACTCGTGGCGACTTTCTTCAGTTCGAGTTCTCAACGAACCTGCGAAGTGAGAGGATTCGGAGATGGCCACTTTGAAATCTGCCCCTCGATCGTCCAGCGAAGTACTTGTACTCGGACTCTCTGCGAAAGCGGGAAAGCTAACGATCCACCCAAATATCGAAGGTATCCACTCAATCGCCAACGACAACAAGAGGTTGCTCGCGATTTTGGGCGATCTGGGCGCAACAGGTAAGGCAGATGAGGTAATCAAGGTTTCATATAGTGGGCCGCGCTTGATCCTCTTTACGGGGCTCGGGACAACTTCTGCGACGTACTCTCACGAGACGCTACGCCGCGCAGCTGGCGCTGCCACTCGTGCGCTCGCAGGACAAGCACAGGCGGACTTTGCGCTGCCGAACAACAATCTCGAGGAGTTCGCAGCGATCGCCGAAGGGATCGCTCTTGCCGCCTATGACTTCAACGAATTCCGCGGCTCATCCAAGGCTGCACAGAAGGCTCCTCTCAAGGCCGCGACCATCATTTCAACTCTTGGCGCAAGTGCCGCAGGTAAGGCGGCGATCAAGCGAGCCGACCTCCTAGGCCAATATGTCGCGATCACGCGCGATCTGGTCAACACTCCCCCATCGCATTTGACCCCCATCACCTTCACGGTGCAGATGAAGAAGATTGCACTCAGCCTCGGAATCAAAGTTGAGGTATTAAACGAGGTGCAGCTCAAGGCAAAGGGGTACGGCGGTATTTACTCCGTTGGTCAGGGATCAGCCAACCCTCCTCGACTTCTCCATCTGACCTACACCCCACCTGCTTCGATTAAGCCGAAGAAGCGCTTCGCATTTGTGGGTAAGGGCATCACATTCGACTCCGGCGGTTATGCCCTGAAGCCGGCGGTGGGTATGCAGGATATGAAGTCCGATATGAGCGGTGCTGCAGCCGTTGTGGCTGCCACGTTCGTAATCGCGGCACTCAAGCTTCCTGTTGCAATCGACACGTATGCCTGCCTGGCCGAGAACATGATTAGCGGAGAGGCAACTCGTCCGAGCGACATCATCACCATTCTGGGCGGCAAGACCGTCGAAGTCCTCAATCCCGATGCCGAAGGACGCCTCGTTCTGGCCGATGGTCTGGTGCGCGCTGCCCAAGATGGCGAGCGCAATGGCGGACTCGACGGCATAGTCGACGTCGCGACCCTGACTGGGGCTCAGGTAATTGCCCTGGGAACCCGTACATCAGCTGTAATGACCAACAATGAAGATTTCTGCGCCCTCTTCTTGGATGCCACTGGCAATTCTGGTGAGTCATTCTGGCCGATGCCGCTGCCGGAGGATCTCAAAGAGGCAATCGCCTCGCCTTCAGCTGACATGATTAACGCTAATCCTGCCAATCGCGCGGGCGGCATGTTGGTCGCAGGCATCTTCCTCAAGGAGTTCGTCCCAGAACACATTCCATGGATCCACCTGGATATCGCTGGAACTGCGCTTACTCACGAGGCGCATGGCTATACCCCTGTCGGCGGGACTGGAGTCTCGGTTCGCTCCCTTGTTGCCCTGACCGAATTGGCGGTTGGAAGCCGGAGGTAGGGGCAGAAGTCAATGAGAAGAGCGGGTTCAACTCATGGCAGGATTAGCCCTAAATGTGGCTTACGGAGAAAAGGTGAAGTGTGAACGAATTTGATCTCGTAATCCTCGGCGGCGGTAGCGGTGGTTATGCCTGCGCGCTGCGAGGAGCTCAACTCGGACTTTCAGTAGTGCTCATCGAGAAGGACAAGGTCGGAGGCACCTGCTTACACCGCGGCTGTATCCCAACAAAGGCGCTCCTGCACGCAGGTGAGGTTGCAGATAGCGCACGCCACGCATCAGATTTCGGAGTCAACGCACAATTCATCTCCATAGATATGTTGGCAGTTAACGCATACAAGGATGGTGTCATCTCTAAGTTGCACAAGGGTCTACAAGGTCTGGTGAAGTCACGCAACATCACCTACGTTGAAGGACACGGTCGCCTCGTCGCTAAGAACCAGGTTGAGGTCAACGGCACCGTTTACACAGGTAAGAACGTTGTACTTGCAACTGGCTCTTACGCCAAGACTCTCCCAGGACTTGAGATTGATGGAACCCAGATCATCACCAGTAATGAGGCGATGGCGCTCGACTACGTTCCAAAGACAGCGATTGTTCTCGGTGGCGGAGTTATCGGATGCGAGTTTGCCTCTGTCTGGAACTCCTTTGGATCTGACGTCACAATTATTGAAGGTCTGCCACGACTGGTTGCACTTGAAGATGAAACTTCTAGCAAGCAACTCGAGCGCGCCTATCGCAAGCGCGGTATTAAGTTTGAAGTAGGTGTGAAGTTCGCTTCCGCCACAAAGGGTCCTGAGGGAGTCACAGTTACTCTTGAAAATGGAGCGACTCATACCGCTGAAGTTCTGCTCGTCGCAGTCGGTCGCGGGCCAGTTTCAGCGAATCTTGGTTATGAAGAGGCCGGTCTCACGATGGATCGTGGCTACCTCATCGTTGATAACAAGTGCCGCACCAACGTTCCAGGAATCTGGGCGGTTGGCGATTTGATCCCAACACTGCAATTGGCACATGTTGGTTTTGCTGAAGGAATCTTGGTGGCCGAGGAGATCGCAGGACTCAATCCTCGCCCAATCAACTACGACGGCGTCCCTCGAGTTACATATTCCGAGCCTGAAGTTGCATCAGTCGGCTTGACGACGGCGCAAGCGAGAGAGCGCGGCTACGACGTTGTTGAGATCAGCTACGACCTCGCTGGAAACGGCAAGGCGAACATCTTGAAGACCGCTGGCTCTGTAAAGCTTGTTGCAGAGCGCAATGGCCCAGTCCTCGGTGTCCATATGGTCGGCTCGCGCGTTGGCGAATTGCTCGCCGAAGGACAACTCATTTACAACTGGGAGGCGACGGCAGCCGATGTCGCTCCTCTCATCCACGCTCACCCAACCCTCTCTGAGGCGTTAGGCGAGGCGCACTTAGCACTTGCTGGCAAACCACTGCACGCCCACGGGTAATAGGAGATAACGCGATGACCTTTTCAGTAACCATGCCTGCACTCGGTGAATCAGTTACCGAAGGCACAGTCAC
>DAIMCZ010000083.1:0-3617 GCA_036726125.1 Candidatus Nanopelagicaceae bacterium | reverse complement strand
GAAGCAGTTGTTGCTGAGAGCAACATTGAATCATCATCTAGATAGACAACTGCAGTTCCTGCAGCTTGACGTGCAAGGCGTCCGGTTTCAAAACGGATCTCGCGCTTTCCATACTTGCCGTTATCAATTGTGGCAACGGCGAACTTAACATCTGGACCCTCCATGGGTCATCTCCATTTCTCAGCTCTCTCGCATTAGGAAATGGATCTTCGATCGAAGTTCACGGAGTTTGTCCCGTAAACCACTACCGAGGACCGATTTACTAACCAGAGAGCTGATTTCTAATTTTTAATTAATAAGTATTAATTAACGACGAATACCGAGCTTTTCGATAATCGCTCTGTAGCGTGTGACATCGGTCTTTGCAAGATATTGCAGCAGACGACGACGCTTACCAACCAACAACAAGAGGCCACGACGGTTGTGGTGGTCATTCTTATTAGTCTTGAGGTGTTCGGTAATCTCTTCGATACGGCGCGAGAGCAGGGCAATCTGTGCCTCTGGGCTTCCTGTGTCAGTGGCGGAAGCGCCGTATTTTGCGATGATCTCTTTTTTCTCTGCTGGCTGTAGAGCCATGGTGGCACTCCTTTGACTTTCACGAGGGCCTCGGTGTGAATCACGAAGGCGCGCTTTCTCGCTTGTGGGCCAAGGTTATCAGCGGGGCACCTGCAGGGTGAAATCGGGGTGGATGGAGGCGACTCACCCACATTTTCAAGCGCCACCCGCGCTTAAGTGGTACAAAGGTATGACTAGTAGTAGCATAAAAGTATGAAGATTAGCATGAGTCTGCCGGAGCAGGACCTCACCTTTCTAGATGCGTACGTTGAAGAGAGAGGTCTTCCCTCTCGATCGGCCGCCCTCCATAGGGCGATCAGATTGCTTCGAGCAACGCAATTGGGTTCCTCCTACGAAGCAGCCTGGGCAGAGTGGGCACAGGAGGAGGAAGTAGTCTGGAGCGCGACTACTCAGGACGGTCTGCAGTAATTGAGACGCGGTGAAATTTTCCTAGTCAACTTCGATCCCTCCGAAGGCTCCGAAGTTAAGAAGGAACGCCCAGCCATCATAGTGAGCAACGATGGCGCAAATAGTGCAGCGGAACGTAACGGCAAAGGGGTGATTACCGTAGTTCCGGTGACCTCCAACATCTCGCACGTCTATCCATTTCAAGTCTTACTCCCCGCTGATCAATCTGGCTTGGATCACGACTCAAAAGCACAAGCTGAACAAGTCCGCGCCGTTGCAGTTGGACGACTTGGAGCCCTGCTCGGTGAAGTTACGCACCCGCTCCTCGAAGAGATCGATGAAGCACTCCGCCTCCACCTTGCACTCTAATCTTCTCTTCGAAAGCTAAACGAGGGAGGTTAGTCTCTTTGCCTCCAGGCAATCTTCTTTCATCTGGATCAGGAGTGGCTCCAGTCCATCGAATTTGAGGGTATCGCGCAGGCGGTAGCCAAACTCCAACTTCGCCTCTTGGTCATACAAATCTAATCCGCTCTCGTCGATGGCGTAAGCCTCCACCTGTCGGCCGCGCACTCCAGGGAATGTGGGGTTGGTTCCAATCGAAATAGCTGCCTGCCAACGGTGATCGCCGACCGTGAGCCACCCGGCGTAAACGCCGTCGGCTGGAATCGTGGCGTTATCGGCCAGACCAATATTTGCCGTGGGGTAACCAATAGTCCGTCCGCGCTTCTCGCCGTGCACAACAGGGCCACGCAGGTAGAAGGGGCGACTCAAGAGTTCGTTAGCTCTCTCGACATCTCCATCAACGATCAAAGTGCGAATGCGAGATGAGGATATTGCGCTCCCCCGATTCTCTTCGAGTTTGACGGCGCTAACTCCAAAACCCTGGGAGTGCTCGGCGAGGTACTCAACATTTCCAGCAGCTTTGTGACCAAAGGTGAAATTCGCTCCGACCGTTACGTGCGTAGCACCGAGCATTGCGACCAAGATCTCAGCAATGAATTCGTCGGGAGATTTACTCGCAAACTCGCGCGTGAATGGTAGGACCACTACGTCTGCAGCGCCGTGCTCTTTTAGCAGCGCAATGCGGTCCGCAAGATTTACCAAGGCGCTCGGTGTGCGTTCCGGAGCGAAGATCGAAGTTGGGTGTGGATCAAAAGTTAGAACAGTGACAGCTCCATGTTTGGCAGCTTCAGCCAATATTTCTTGGTGTCCGCGATGTACGCCGTCGAAGATCCCGATTGCCACTGAGGTCATGCCGTTATTCTTTCATGGAAACTAGGCTCGGCGTCGCGAGAAGTTTTTCGCCCAATATTTTGTTCTCTAGTAAGGCAACGAAGGTGTTCTCCGCGGTCACCGCGGCAACTGGACCTTCCGTTGCATTGGGAGCGATCGCTCGACCGAAGGAGATCTCGTTAAGCTCATCGAAGGCTAACTCACGTATCGGCAAGATTCGTGAGATTCCCGCAGCGGTCGAAATTGGCTCTGCGACCTCCCACGGTCTGCACTCCGCGATATCAAATGGCGAGACGAGACTCCGGCGCAAAGCCGTGAGGTGTCCCCCAACACCAAGTGCCGCGCCTAGATCGCGAGCTATTGAGCGGATATAAGTTCCTGCAGAGCAGAGCACTGTGACTTCTACGGTTATCGAGTCAGGGCTGCGCTGGATGGAATGGATATCTATCGACGAAATCGTGACCTGGCGAGAAGGGAGCTCAAACTCTTCGCCAGCTCGCACTCTGGAGTGTGCAGTTTTGCCATCAACTTTAATAGCGCTCACATTGCTGGGACGCTGCGAGATAGTCCCTACCATCCTCTGCAAGTTATTTTGAATCGCGATATCCGTAATACCGTTTAGATCTGCTTGAGATGCGACTGTAAGAATTTCACCCTCTACATCATCAGTAACAGTTGATTTTCCGAGCGAGATCGTCGCCTCGTAGCCCTTAGAACCATCGACAACGTATTGGAGAAGTCGCGTTGCGTTGCCGATGCCAAGAACTAGAACTCCAGTTGCCATTGGATCGAGCGTGCCTGCATGGCCAACCTTCTTAGTTCCAAACCGGCGCCTGATCTTTGCCACAACATCATGGCTCGTCATGCCGCTCGCCTTATCGACGAGCAAGAAACCATTCATCTAAAGCTGGGTTACTCAGAGACCTTGTAAGGGTCTGCATCTCCCACAGGCTTAGCGTGTTCGCGCAGTTTGGCGAGCTCGGCATCGGCGGCGCGCACTGATGACATCAGATCATTCATTGCGCTGGCAGATTCCTGCAACCCATCAGCGAAGAATTCGATGGTTGGAGTAATGCGCAGCCCGAGTGCACTTCCTACTTCACGACGAATGAGCCCCTTTGCAGAGGACAAAGCTGCGGCGGTACCTGATTGAGCATCTGCATCGCCGAGGACGGTGTAGAAAATCGAGGCTTGCTGCAAATCACCTGTAACACGCACATCGGTGATCGTGATGAAGCCGAGGCGAGGGTCTTTGACCTTCCCCTCCAGAGTCGTCGCGATCACCTCTTTAATGCGATCGGCTACCTTGAGTGCACGGTTAGATGCCATTGTTAAGCTCGCTTCTTCTCGCGAATCTCGAATACCTGGATTACATCGCCAACTTCGAGCTCCTTGTATGAACCGAGTCCGATACCGCACTC
>DAIMCZ010000082.1:1957-3651 GCA_036726125.1 Candidatus Nanopelagicaceae bacterium | reverse complement strand
ACCGGAAGTTGCTCTAGATATTTATAGGCAAGCACTTTTTCGTCTGGGTTTGCAGCATGGATTGCCTCGAAGACTTTGGCAATTGCTGTTGCTTCACCTTCGGCGTTGATCACACGAGCTTGCGCCTCACCTTCGGCGCGCAGAATATCTGCCTGGCGATTTCCTTCGGCGCGCAGAATCTGGCTCTGCTTCTCGCCTTCAGCAGTGAGGATCGCTGCACGCTTATCGCGGTCAGCGCGCATCTGCTTCTCCATCGACTCTTGCACGCTTGGAGGTGGTTCGATCGCCTTGATCTCAACCCGATTGACGCGCACGCCCCACTTACTGGTTGCCTCATCAAGGACCCCGCGGAGGATGGCATTGATGTGATCCCGAGAGGTGAGCGCCTTCTCGAGGTCGAGGCCGCCGACTGAGTTACGAAGCGTAGTAACGACGAGCTGCTCGATACCTTGAATGTAATTTTCAATCTCATACGTGGCAGATTTTGGATTAGTCACTTGAAAGTAGATGACGGTATCGATGCTCACGACGAGGTTATCTTCAGTAATCACCGGTTGAGGTGGGAAAGAGACAACCTTCTCGCGTAGATCCACCAAGGGACGCAGGCGATCAATTCCAGGAACGATCAAGTTGAGCCCGGGCTCCAGCGTCTTGTGGTACTTACCGAGCCGTTCGACGATTCCCGCATTTGCCTGGGGGATGATTCGGATTGAGCCAACCGTGATGAGGAGGGCTAGTAAAACTATTACGCCCAGTCCAATAAGTAGGGCCACTTATGCTCCTTCGTTGATGTGAGAATCGATACGTGGAACGACGATGGCCATGGCGCCATCAATTTTTTCGACCGTGACGCTCTGACCTGCGGATATCACTGTGGCGGCACTTCGGGCAGTCCAGGTTTCATTCTTCAACATGATGGTGCCGGCGGTGTCCGAGACCTCTGAGGTGGTAATTGCCTTCTGACCAATCAGGGCGTTAATTCCAGTGTCGGTTGGAGGCGTCTTGCGGAAGATAGATTTCACGACGAGTGGTCTGAGCAGGAGGCTAAGTACCGTTGCAAGGGCCAGGGTGATCCACTGTGCCGCGCTATTTCCCCCAGCGAGTGAGACCAGGCCAGCTGCCACGGCTCCGATTGCAAAAGAGGCAAAGACTAGGGCCAGGCTTAAGACTTCGATAACGGCGGAAACACCCGCGATGGCAAACCAGGTCCAAGTGTGCATTTGTATCCCTCTCTTCATAATAAAGTACCACTATTGCACTAGACCGGGGGTATGAAAGTGACCATGAGAGAGAAAGAACTTCTCCAGGTTTGGAATGAGCAGCGCTCTCAGCGCATTAGTGCTCAGGTGGCCCCAACAATCTTGTTGGCTGCGACTCTGGCTTTGATTGCCACAGGAAAACTAGATTACAAATCTCCCGTCGATATCAAGGCCTTCGCGATTGGCTTGGTCGCCGCTGGTGGCGTCTTCTCAGTCACGGCGATGCTCGCTTCGATTCGCGACAGCATGGCCCTTACCCGAGCCATGCGCGAGGCAAATGACGTTTCTCAGTTGGGTCTCAGCGTTGCGAAGAATTCGACTAACCTCTTCTTTACTGGATTCTTATTTGTTGCCCTGAGCCTCTTCAACTTCGCCGTACTCGTTCTTTATTTATACAAGAAGCCTTAAGCGAGAATTAAAAAGCCCCCAAGAGAA
>DAIMCZ010000082.1:0-1857 GCA_036726125.1 Candidatus Nanopelagicaceae bacterium | reverse complement strand
TCGAAGACACCGATCTTCCAGAACGCGATGGTCTCGCTGATGCTTACCATCCCAATGAGAGCGACGGTCATCAAGACCATACCTGCTACAGGGAAGATCTTGTACTTGCCGTGCTTGGTAATCCACTTACCCGATGTAATCGAGGTCGAGATAATTCCAAACATAAGTGGCAACAACTTGAGCCCTGAAAGCGTGGCCGAGTTGTGCTTTACGAGTTGGAAGTAGAGAGGCAACATAACAATCGCACCGAACATCGCAGCACCAACCAAGAAGGCCAGGATTGATGTGATGTTGAATGTGTGATTCTTGAAGAGGCGCAATGGAAGAATTGGCTCAGAAGCCTTTGCTTGATTGAAGAGGAAGAGAGCAAAGAGAACTATTCCGCCACCAATCCAGAGCAACGTCTTTGCGGTGAGCCAGCCATTTTCTGGTGCATAAACTGAAATACCCAAGAGCAGAGCTGATACGGCCAAGATGAGGATAAGCGCGCCGAAATAATCGATCTTGTGCTCGCGATGAATTTTCGGAATGTGTAACACAGCCGAAGTGATAACAAGCGCAATAATTCCAAGCGGTAGGTTGATGTAGAAGATCCAACGCCAACCAGTGACGCCTAGGACCTTATTGTGATCTGAGAAGAATCCACCGAGTAGCGGACCAGCAACAGTTGCTAGGCCCCATACTGCACCGAAGTAACCTTGGTAGCGACCGCGTTCACGTGGCGATACAACGTCACCGATGATTACAAAGGTGAGTGACATCAAGCCGCCGGCACCCAGACCTTGCAGTGCACGGAAGGCGATCAACTGCGTCATGTTGTGAGCAGCACCTGATGCGAATGAACCGATCAGGAAGGTGATGATTGCGAACTGGAAGACCTGACGTCGACCGTAAAGGTCGGAGATCTTGCCGTAAAGGGGGGTTGAAGCTGTGGAGGTGAGGAGGTAGGCGGTGACTACCCACGTGTAGTGGTTGAGTCCACCGAGATCAACGGTAATAGTTTTGAGTGCCGTTGAAACAATTGACTGATCAAGGGCTGCAAGGAGCAGGCCTGTCATCAAGCCAAACATCACGGTCATGATTTGCTTATGCGTCATTGGTGCATGTTCATTAGTTTTTTGCGACATGTATTCCCTTATCGGTCGAAGCGCGATTCCAATTTATTAAACGAGCGATCAATCAATTTTTCATTGAACTTTCAAGCAAATCTTAGCCTTGCGGGGCGACATTCGCTCGGTACGATAGGTGAATGAAGAGCGTCATAGCGGAAAACCTTGTAAAAACTTACCGAAAGGGCGCTGTCCGCGCTCTGGATGACCTGAGCCTCGATGTCGAAGAGGGCACCGTACTAGGTGTGCTCGGTCCAAATGGAGCGGGCAAGACCACCACAGTTCGGGTGCTCTCTACTCTCCTTGAGCCTGATTCCGGCCACGCCACCGTAGGTGGAATCGATGTCATCAAGAACCCCAAGGCAGTTCGCCAGATCATCGGGCTTTCCGGGCAATACGCAGCGGTCGATGAGACCCTTTCAGGGTGGGACAACCTGGTGATGTTTGGTCAGCTCTACCACTTGAGCGCTAGTCAGGCTAAGGCGAGAGCAACCGAGCTTTTGGCGCAGTTCACGCTGACCGAGGCGGCCCACCGTCCCATCAAGACCTTCTCCGGAGGTATGCGTCGCCGCTTAGACCTCGCGGCATCGTTGATCATCCGTCCAAAAGTGCTCTTCCTCGACGAACCGACCACCGGCCTCGACCCTCGGGGTCGCATGGAGATGTGGGGAGTGATCGAGGGGTTAGTGCGTGAGGGGGTAACCCTCCTGCTGACCACCCAATATTTGGAAGAGGCCGATCAGTTGGC
>DAIMCZ010000081.1:2029-3658 GCA_036726125.1 Candidatus Nanopelagicaceae bacterium | reverse complement strand
CTTGCAAAGCGCGTTGCTGCTCGCGGCGGTAGTGTTGAGGGTGCTCCTGTTGTGATTAAGGGAGATGCCGAGATTTCAAATATCGTGACCTCGACACACTCCAAAGAGAATCGCGAGCGCGGTCCTCGTAACCAACCAAAGCGCAGAAGCCGCAGATAAATTTGGGTGAGGGGAGCGTGAAGCGATGGATACGCTTTTAGCTCCGCTTGCTGGGCTGCTGGCGACTAATCTCTCGGAGTTTAAGGCTGCCGATTTAGATCGCGCCTACGAGATTGCCAAAAGCGCGCACGAGGGTCAGACTCGCAAATCAGGTGAGCCATACATCACCCATCCAGTCGCAGTTGCTGAAATCCTGGCGGAATTGGGCATGGATCAAGCGACGATTACTGCCGCTCTGCTTCATGACACCGTTGAGGATACGCCTTACAAATTAGATACTCTGCGCCACGATTTTGGGGATGAGGTCGCTCAACTCGTAGATGGAGTGACCAAACTCGACAAGCTCACATATGGTCCGACCGCTGAAGCAGAGACGCTGCGCAAGATGGTGGTCGCAATGTCGAAGGACATTCGGGTCCTGGTCATTAAATTGGCTGACCGTCTGCACAATGCGCGCACTTGGCAATTTGTCTCTCCTGATAGTGCAGCCCGAAAAGCCCGCGAGACGCTGGATATTTATGCTCCTCTTGCCCATCGACTCGGAATGAACGCTATTAAATGGGAGTTAGAGGATCTCTCCTTCAAAGTTTTGGAGCCCAAGAAGTACGAGGAGATCGAACGCCTTGTTTCAGAGCGGCAGCCGCTGCGGGAGAAATTCACCTCTGAAGTCACCGATCAGATCGAGAGAGATCTAGCCGTAGAAGGCATCAGGGCCACCATCAAGGGTCGCCAGAAGCATCTCTACAGCGTCTTCCAGAAGATGATCGTGCGCGGACGCGAGTTCAGTGAGATCTACGATCTGGTTGGCATTCGTGTAATCGTCGATGACGTCCGGGATTGTTACGCAGTACTGGGCGCAATACACGCGCGTTGGAGCCCTATTCCTGGTCGTTTCAAGGATTACATTGCGATGCCCAAGTTCAACCTGTATCAATCGCTCCATACAACCGTAATCGGCCCTAATGGCAAGGCGGTGGAGATTCAGATTCGCACCTCTGATATGCATGCGCGCGCTGAGTTCGGTATCGCAGCCCACTGGAAGTACAAGTCCAAGGGTCCTAAGGGTGTCGACAACGACCCCGGAGTCATCTGGCTCAAGCAGCTACATGAGTGGCAGCAAGAAAGCGAAGATGTCAGCGAGTTCCTCGACACCCTGCGCTATGACCTACGCACCCCTGAAGTCTTTGTCTTTACTCCCAAGGGGAGTGTGGTGGCGCTACCTGCCGGCTCAACACCGGTTGATTTCGCGTATGCAGTACACACCGAAGTCGGTAATCGCTGCGTTGGTGCAAAGGTAAATGGGAAGTTGATTCCATTGGAATCTCCGCTAGCTAACGGAGACGTGGTAGATATCGTTACCAATAAGAGTCCGAATGCGGCCCCGAGCCGCGACTGGCTTAACTTTGTTAAATCACCGCGCGCCCGCTCCAAAATCAAGGCCTGGTTCTCCAAAGAGCGGCGCGAAGAGGC
>DAIMCZ010000081.1:0-1929 GCA_036726125.1 Candidatus Nanopelagicaceae bacterium | reverse complement strand
TGTACACCGGTACCTGGTGATGAGATCACGGGGTTTGTAACAAAGGGGAGTGGTGTCAGCGTGCATCGCATCGACTGCATCAACGTCAATGATCTCAAGGAGCATCAGGGCGATCGAATTGTTGATGTGAAGTGGAATAACAGCGCTCGTGCGCTCTTCCTCGTGAATATCCAAGTGGAGGCCCTTGATAGATCTGGTCTGCTCTCGGATATAACTCGAACACTGGCTGACCAACATGTAAATATTCTCAATGCAGCCGTGAGCACGAGCAAAGATCGCGTTGCGCTCTCACGTTTTACATTTGAGATGGCAGATGCGCTCCATCTCGATACGGTCTTATCAGCGGTGCGTAGCGTTGCCGGTGTTTACGATGTATATCGCGTTACCAACAACTAGCAGGTTACTTCTTAAAGTCTGATAGACCCTTTTGAGCTTCTGCTAACCAAGACTTACGAGCAGCGGCTGCTTCGCGAGCGACCATTGCCTTGGCTGTCTGACCCGCTGCCTCTGCCTTGGCGGCCTGCTTCTCATAATTTTCGATAGCGTCGAGGAGCCCTTGAACGACGCTGTTGGCATGCGCGATAGCGGTTGGGTCGCTGCGGCGAGCTACCTCTTGATGCAAAGAATCAATCTCGCTCTGGACCTTCTCGAGACGGGCCTCAAGTGCAGCGCGCTTATTGCGCTCCGTCATTCCGATGCGATCCCACTTCTCCTGCAGATCATGGAACTTATTGCGTGCGGCCTTCACATCAGTTACCGGAAGCAGAGCCTCAAATTGAGTTATCAACTCTTCGCGTTTTGCCAAGTTCTGGGCCATGGTGCCCTGGCGCTTTTCTAGGTCTGCCTTTTTGGCAGCGAAGAAGGTGTCTTGGGCAGTTTTAAACTCTTCCCATAGACGAGTATCGACGCTCTTCTTGCCACGTCCAGCGGCCTTCCAGGCATCCATCAACTCTTTAAAGCGATTTGCAGTGGCTAGCCAATCCTTTGATTCAGCGAGTTTCTTCGCCTCTTCGATAATGGCGCTCTTTGATTGAGTGACTACGGCGCTCTGATTCTCTAACTGTGCAAAGTGGGTGCGACGACGCTTATCGAACTTGTTGCGAGCACTAGAAAAGCGCTTCCACAGATCGGCATCAGTCTTCTTATCCAAACGTGGAGCGGCCTTCCACTCGTCAAGGAGTACCTTGAGACGATCACCAGTTGTCTTCCAACTTTCAGAGAGCGCCAAAGATTCTGCCTCTGCAACTAACTTCTCTTTGACTGCTGATGCCTCTACGCGCTTCGCCTCTTTGGCAGCTGACTCTGCGGCCTTACGCGCCTCATAAGCAGCCTTATGACCTTCGATGAGGGCAGGAATCTGATCTACTGATTTTGCAAGTGTTGCTAAGTCTCCGACGCCGTTGAGGTTGGCGATCTGCTCCTTCAACTTTGCCACCGCTGCGTGCGCATCGCTGGGAACCATCGCGCCACTCTTGATGCGAGCAGCGAGCAGTGCCACTTCGGAGGCAACCGATTCAAATTTTCTTACGAAGTAGGCGAGGGCCTCTTCGGCGCTCTTGCCAGGATAGGAGCCAACGGCGCGCTCACCTTCGGGAGTAGTTACATAGACAGTTCCATCCTCGCCCACGCGACCGAATTTTGCTGGGTCACCGATCAAGGCAGATGCTGCACTGAGATTCTCTGGGGTGGACATCTCTTACTCCTCTGGTTGCGCGTCAAACGCCTCCGCCATCGCCTGGCAGCTGCGCCCTTCCGTTAACGAATGAATCTGATCGACCCCATTTTTAGGTGGCGCCGACCTTACTGACCATTTTTAATCAGGGCTTAACGGTACCCTTAAAGCCTCTTCCGAGGAAAATTGGTAGCTCGGACCGGTGAAAAGTGGGCGGATTAAGTGATTTTGGAGCGTATTGCGGCCCCTTATTTCGG
>DAIMCZ010000080.1:0-3687 GCA_036726125.1 Candidatus Nanopelagicaceae bacterium | reverse complement strand
TCGATATCCTCAACGGCAACTACTCCGCCGAGCAACGCCTCGATCATCGCTTCTAGTCCATCAGATTTGATGAGAGATGCCAGCGATGCGAAACCAGATGGAATCGAGTAACGCGAGTTAAATTCGCCATCGACAACGAGAAGTTCTGACTGTCCCGCCGCCTCAGACTTCAGCATCGATACTGCGTGAACTGCAGCAGCTAAATCTGAAACAACAATCGACTCTGCTAGCGGACCGAGTGCAGCAGCGACAGCGGTCTCCCAACCAGAGTCAACGCTGATCAGAGTAGATAACCGGCCGCGTGACTTGGCGCCGCCCCGACCCGTGAGAATTGCTTCTCCACCGTCACGGTGAAGGAGTGATTCTTCGAGAGCTGCGAGACGTGCGGTAAGGCCCGCACGCTCTCGGCTGGCGTTCTGTTCACTTTCAAGAAGGGCAGCGTGCTTTGCGCTCACCGCCGTTAACTCGGCGAGAGCCTTCTCGTAATCCGCGTCGAGTGCAGGTTCGAAGCGATCGACTCCGGCAATCTCTGCCTCGAGTGATGCGAACTCAGTTCTAAATCCGTGCAAACGCGATTCTGCCTCTTGGCGTGCAGTTGTAAGGCGCGTGATCTCAGCGTTAGTGGCATCGATACGCGCACGCAGACCATTGATATGTCCCTCTTGGCGCGCAGTTCCTTCACGCGCGTCGGCGATGGAACGTTGCGCGGCGGCAACCTGATTCTCTTCTTGAGCCAGTTGCGCTTCTGCAGCTCTTAAGGCCTCGGTAATTGTGTTTAGGGATGCACGGGCGGATTGACCTTGCTGTGAAAGCGCAGCCTCTTCTTCACGAAGCAATCGAGCTTCAGCATCCATGCTTTCGGGATCGCGCCCGTTGGCACGGGCCTCATCGCGCTCTTCCGATAAGAAGCGGGCGCGCTCAGAGGCAAGTGATTGAATGCCGCGGAATTTCTCACGCTGCGCCGTCAGGCGATAGAAATTTTCTTGTGCCTGCACCAGGAGTGGATTTTCTATAAGAGCTGTTGCATCTAACTGCTCTTCACGTGCGCGAGATTCGGCCAGCGCTGCTTCTACTTGATCACGTCGTGCGCGCAAGGAAGTTTCGTCCGCAATCTCAGCATCAAAACTTTGGCGCAGTGAAATGAGATCATCGGCGAGCAAGCGCAACTTAGCGTCGCGTACATCTGATTGAATCGTCGAAGCCCGGCGGGCAACCTCAGCTTGCTTACCAAGGGGCTTGAGTTGGCGGCGCAGTTCGACGGTCAGATCTTGAATACGTGCCAGGTTGGCCTGCATCGAGTCGAGTTTGCGAAGCGCCTTCTCTTTGCGCTTACGGTGCTTAAGGACTCCGGCCGCCTCTTCAATAAAGGCGCGACGCTCTTCGGGGTTGGCTAGCAGGATGGCATCTAGTTGGCCTTGACCCACGATCACGTGCATCTCGCGGCCTATCCCGCTATCACTGAGGAGTTCTTGGATATCGAGCAGGCGGGTGGTTTCGCCGTTGAGTTGATATTCGCTGGTGCCGTTGCGAAAGAGGATTCTCGAGATCGTTACCTCGGCAAAGTCGATCGGCAGCGCGTTATCGGAGTTGTCGATGGTTACGGAAACCTCGGCGCGACCGAGCGGAGCGCGTCCGCTGGTACCGGCGAAGATGACATCCTCCATCTTGCCGCCGCGCAGGGATTTTGCTCCCTGTTCACCCATTACCCATGAAAGGGCATCGACCACATTGGATTTTCCAGAGCCATTTGGACCAACCACGCAGGTAATCCCCCGCTCAAAGAGCAGAGTGGTGCTGGAGGCAAAGGATTTGAACCCTTTGAGGTTAATGCTCTTTAAATACACGGGGAAAACCTATCTCTATCTGAGGGTGATTCTGGACAGGAAGCGCTCGCGACGCTGTCCTTACAGTTTTTGGCACTTGGGGCAGAAGTGCGATGAGCGACCGCCGAATACGATTCTTCGAATCAGTGCGTGACAACGCGCGCAGGGCTGCTCTTCCCGCCCATAAGCTTGCAGAGAGTGTTCAAAGTATCCGCTCTCTCCGTTGACGTTGGTATATAGCGAATCAAATGAGGTGCCACCCTCAAGTAGTGCTTGAGACATTACGGACTCGGCGGAGTCGATGAGCTGGCCGATCTTCCGCGAGCTCAACTCGGCAGCGATGCTCTGCGGGTGGATCTTGGCGCGCCACAAGGACTCGTCGGCATAGATATTGCCTACTCCACTCATGACGCTCTGATCGAGCAGCACTCGCTTTACCTCACTTCTCTTGCTCTGAAATTTCTTAATCGTGGCACCGCGATCAAATTTTTCATCGAAGAGATCTGGAGCGATCGCAGAAACCAAGGTCGGAATTCCATCTTCCAGAGCGCTGATCGCTAGCCATCCAAAGGTGCGCTGATCAATAAAGCGCAATTCCTTCTTCGACAAGGAAAATCTGGCGCGCAAATGTTTCTCATCAACGGCACCGAAGGGTTGGATTCGGAATTGGCCACTCATTCCCAGGTGTGCCACCAGCGCATAGGGTCGGTCTAACTCGAACCACAAGAATTTTCCGCGTCGAGCAATTTTTTTGATCGTCGCTCCCGAAACTTCAGTGATAGCAGAGAGAGATCGTGGATTGGTTGCACGAGGATGCAACGGTTCTACTGCGAATATCTTCTGGTTAAGGCACCATCGCTCTAGACCTCGCCGGACAGTTTCTACCTCAGGAAGTTCGGGCATTTAAAACTTCAAGCGCCAACTTAGCTGCAACCTGTTCGGCTTCGCGCTTGCTCTTGCCGCCACCTGGTGCAAAGCGCTCTCCTGCCAGTACGACTAGCGCAACAAAACTCTTGTCGTGATCGGGGCCAAACTCATCAATTTCATATTCAGGAGCACCAAGTCCACGCGCCGCCGCTAACTCTTGCAGAGCAGTCTTGCCATCGATACCGGCGCCTTGCGCATTTGCGGATTCAATCAACGGACCAAACCACTCTAAGACTTTCTCCGTTGCTTTTGTCAGACCATGTTCTAGATAGATCGCACCAACGAGCGCTTCCAGCGAATCTGCCAAGATGGAATTTTTATCGCGCCCGCCGGAACTCTCTTCGCCTTTGCCTATACGGACGTAATCACCCAGCGAGAGTTCGCGAGCGATGAGAGCGAGAGCCTTGGTATTAACAACACCAGAGCGAAGCGGCGAGAGGCGACTCTCGTCGAGGTCTGGAAATTTTGCGTACAACTCTTGCGTGATGATTAAGCCCAAGACGCTATCGCCCAAGAATTCGAGGCGTTCATTTGTGGGCAGACCGCCCGATTCATAAGCGAATGAGCGGTGGGTTAAAGCGAGTTCAAGCAACTCCCCTGAAACCGAAATGCCGAGGCGTTCGGTCAGGCTAGCGGACAGATCAGACCTCGAGGACCTGACGGCGGTTGTAGGTACCGCAGGTTGGGCAAGCTGTGTGTTGCAGCTTTGGCTGCTGGCACTGGGCGCAGAGTGATGTTGCTGCAGGAGTTGTCTTCCATGAGCTACGACGTGAGCGAGTGCGCGAGCGCGACATCTTTCGCTTTGGGACTGGCATGGTGAACTCCTTGTTATTCGTGAATCAAAGTAATTAGCGACGACCGCTGGGCGGAAGCCTCTTCAAGAGGAAAAGTATCCCCCATAGCCCCAAAATAGTAAAAACGAGGGAGATCAGGAGTT
>DAIMCZ010000079.1:0-3712 GCA_036726125.1 Candidatus Nanopelagicaceae bacterium | reverse complement strand
CAACCATTCCAGAGTGGATCTGAACATTTGAGTAGCCCTTGAAGATTGATGCTGCGTCACTGAGTGCGCGGCGATCTGACTCGATCAGATGCACCTTTCCTTTTGGTCCGACCGCTTGTGCAAGTGCGCCACTGAAGAGTCCAGCCCCACCGTAGAGATCGCAGACAGTATCGCCAGGGCGAACATCGAGCGTCTCCATCACATGTTCAACAAGTGAAGCTGGTGCAGATCTGTGCGCCTGCCAAAAAGTTACGGGGGAGATTGTATAGGTCATTCCTTCTACAACTTCATGTAGTTGCGTTGGTCCAGAGAGACTGCGTCCACCTCGAGAGACATTCGTTTCGCCAGATGATGAGGTCGCAACTTCGATGCGAGCATCGCCATTCCAGGTCTTGCTTGCAAGAGCGGGCACGTTCATCTCTTCGACTGCAATTAAACAATCATCGATCTCTTGGACCTCTTTGCTGCGGCTCTTGTAAAAACCAATCTTGCCGAAATCTGAGATTGCAAAGTCCATGCGAGTCCGCCAGTGAAGTCCATCAGAGGGTTCGACACCACGAACTTCACATGTAAGTCCAAGTTCTGCCAAATCAATCTTGCCAAGACGAGCGAACTGCTCTGTGACGATCGCTGCCTTCAACTCTCGTTGATAGCCAATCTCAATATGCTGGAAGTCGCAGCCACCGCATCCACCAGCGCCAGAGAATTCACATGGTGGCGAGACTCGATGGTCGGAAGGCTCAAGAACGTCAACGACATCAGCTCGGGTTACCTTTGATACGACCGAGGTCACTTCAACAACAACACGTTCGCCAGGAATTGTATGGCGGACAAAGAGGACCTGACCTTCGTGACGTGCGATGAAGTGGCCACCATGAGCCGGTCCAAGGATGTCTACGGTTACCCGATCCCCTACCTGGAGCCGCTCGCGCTCTTGCGTCGGCTGGTGATCAAGACTCTCGTTTTCCATTTACCAACCCTAACCCAGATTCGCGGTAGGGTTTGCGTGTGCATGTAGTCATCATGGGGTGCGGTCGAGTTGGTTCTGGTCTTGCGCTAGAACTTGAAGCTGCTGGTCATACCGTCGCAATCATTGATCAGAATCGCGAATCATTCCGCCGCCTTGGACCAAATTTCAATGGTCGAACCGTTGCCGGCGTTGGATTCGATCGAGATACCCTGCTTGAAGCAGGAATCGCTGAAGCCCATGCCTTTGCGGCAGTCTCGAATGGCGATAACTCAAATATTTTGGCTGCACGCGTCGCCCGTGAGACATATGGCGTCGAGAATGTTGTGGCACGTATCTACGACGCAGGTCGCGCAGAAATTTATCAACGCCTTGGCATCCCTACCGTTGCAACAGTTCTTTGGACCACAGATCAAATCTTGCGTCGATTGGTCCCTGAAGGTTCTCGTTCCGAGTGGCGAGATGCAAGTGGCCTCGTTCAACTCTGCGAAGTGAGCCTGGAATCCAATTGGTACGGCAAACCCGCCTCTCTCATTGAAGATTTAACACCAGCACGATTAGCTTTCATCACCCGTCTCGGCGAAGGTCTCATCCCTGACGACAAGACCGTCTTGCAAGAGGGCGATCTCGTCCATGTCATGGTCACAGAATCGGATCTTCCTGAAGTGGATGCCATTCTCGCTAAGTCACCTGAGGGGCACTAATGCGTATCGCAATTGCTGGAGCAGGAAATGTCGGTCGCGCTATTGCACGCGAACTTTTGGGCAATGGCCATCATGTCCTTCTTATCGACCGCGATCCAAAGGCGCTCAAGATGGAGTCTGTCCCAACAGCGGAGTGGCTCCTCGCTGATGCGTGCGAGATCGCTTCACTCGATAACGCGAAGTTGGATGGTTGCCAGGTTTTAGTTGCTGCGACTGGCGATGACAAAGTTAACCTCGTCTGTTCACTTCTCGCAAAGACTGAGTATGGCGTCCCACGAGTCGTTGCTCGCGTCAATCATCCAAAGAATGAATGGCTCTTTGACTCCTCTTGGGGTGTCGATGTCGCGGTATCAACTCCTCGCATTATCAGTGCACTTGTTGAAGAAGCGGTATCAGTCGGCGATGTTGTTCGACTCTTCTCCCTTCGCAAAGGTGAAGCTAACCTCGTTGAAATTACTCTCCCAGATAACGCCACAGCCTGCGGGAAGACGATCGAGGAGATCTCATTCCCAGCGAACTCTTCTCTCGCTGCCATTGTGCGCGATGGCCGAGTGATCTCACCCGAGTCACATATGCTCTTGGCCAGCGGGGATGAACTTCTCTTTGTTGCAACTGCAATCGCAGAATCTGAACTGAAGAGCTGCCTCTTAGGAAATTAAGCCGCTTCGTTCTCGGAAGAGATTTTTACCGACGGGGTTCGGCGAATAATCTGCCAACTTCCCCACAGCACTATGAGGTAGAGCGGATAACCTAAGAAGAAGTTTGCAACGCCTAACGCATTGAGCTTATTGGCACGATAGAGCGGATACTGAATCGCGATTCGAAGTGCAAACATCGCAACCCATAGCCAACCGGCATTCGTATATGCCTTCCTTCTCGCGACGTTCTTCCGCCATTCAAGGTTCTCACCGATGATTGGTCCAATCACAAGGCCGAGGAGCGGAAAGCGCACTAGATTTGCTGCTCCGTAGAGGATCAAAAAGGCGATGTTCTTATAAATGCTAGGAAGATAGAAGGCTGATGCCTTTCCGCTATGACCAGCAAAGAGCGCACAGATCGCGATGCCAAATAGGCCACTCAGTGCGTGCTGCAATGACTCTCGTTTCAGGAGTCGCATAATGGTGAGCACTATCGAAAGCGCGAGCGAGGCCATGAGGGCCGTACGAAGGTGGTGGCCAAAGTTAAAAACAACCAGAAAGAGAACTGAGGGAATACCGCTGTCAATGAGACCTCGTGTACCGCCTAGTGCAGCAAGTATCTTTGCGCGGTCTTCATGATTTTCGCCTGAACTCATGATCTACCCGTGCTTCCAAATCCGCCCACACCACGTTCTGTTCCAGGAAGGGAATCAACCTCTACAAAAGTAGCGTGTTCAACTCTTTGAATGACCAACTGCGCAATCCGATCGCCTTTAACAAATGAGATCGATTCACGGAGATCATGGTTGATGAGAATAATTTGGAGTTCACCGCGATAAGCCGCATCTACTGTTCCGGGTGTATTGACCATCGAGACGCCATGCTTTATCGCCAATCCAGAACGTGGATGCACAAAAGCGGCGAACCCCTGCGGAAGGGCGATCGATAACCCGGTCGGCACGAGTGCCCGCTCCCCTGGTTCGATCGTGAGATCGATACGAGTGCAGATATCAGCGCCAGCATCACCTGGTCGACCATAGACAGGCAATGGAATCGACTCATCTAGCCTGGTTATAAGTACCTGCACCGTCATGGATTGATCTCGAAATCGGGATCGACGAATGCTAGAAGCTCGGGATGCGCGGTTACGTGATCCAGATACGCCTTCGGTGCATTCTCCAAGAAGTGTGACATAGGAACGATGATGAAGAGTGCTGATGACTTCACTGCGATCGGGCCATCAAGTGAATCGAGATGTCCTTCTGCTGCGACGTAAACCTTCCGACGCACTTGACCTGAGATCCAGGCGCGGATGTGAAGTTCGGTGCCGATGGGAACCGGAAGAATGAAATCTGTTTCTAGGCGGGCAGTAACAGCCGGGGCGCGAATTAACCACATTAACT
>DAIMCZ010000078.1:0-3789 GCA_036726125.1 Candidatus Nanopelagicaceae bacterium | reverse complement strand
GTGAGCGCTTACGGCAGATTTGATGCTGCAAAGAGCTCCAACTTGAGACCGGTGCGCACAACTGGAGCTGGTGATCGCTAATCTCGCCGCGGCGAGCCCATTATGAATATAGAACTTTCAAATGAATCGGGGATGGAAGTCGGGGAAGCCGACCTGATCAGCGTTGCAGAGTTTGCCATGGTGAAGATGGGGCTGCATCCGGATTGCGATTTAGCGATTTCTATCGTCGATGAAGCGCGAATGAGTGAGCTGCATGAAGAGTGGATGGATCTCAAAGGTCCAACCGATGTGCTCTCCTTTCCTATGGATGAGCTAATCCCTGACTCTCCAGATCCCGGAATCGTCGGCGACATCGTGCTCTGCCCGCAATTTGCAGAGGCGCAGGCCAAGAACGGCCTCGAAGCCGAACTACAACTCTTAACAATTCACGGCATCTTGCACTGTCTGGGTTATGACCATGCTGATCCCGATGAAGAGAAGATTATGTTCGAACTACAAGAGTCGATACTGGCGAAATGGCAGGCGCGTTAATGATCGACAAGATTCTGCGTCAACTAAAGCGCTATGGAATCACGCTTCCAACTATCTTTAACGATGAGAATGATCTTCGCAAACTCGTGGATCAAGCGGGGGAGCGAGCGGTTATCGCAGAGTCCCAGCGCGAGATGATTCAATCCGTCTTGGACTTAGGTGATACCTTGGTCCGCGAACTTATGGTTCCTCGCACAGATATCGTCTGGATCGAAGGAAACCGCACCTTAAGGCAAGGCCTATCTCTTGCGCTACGTTCAGGTTTTACCCGCATACCTGTCATAGCCGAGAACCTTGATGATGTTATTGGCATTGCCTACGTAAAGGATCTAGCGCGTCGCGTGCATGAGCATCACGAGTCAGAGCAGAGCGAGAGCGTCGCAGAACACCTGCGGCCTGCCTCCTTTGTCCCTGAAAACAAGACAGCGGCTGACCTTTTGAAAGAGATGCAGCGCGATCAGACCCACATGGCGATTGTTATTGATGAGTATGGCGGGACTGCGGGACTGATCACTATTGAAGATATCTTGGAAGAGATCGTGGGCGAGATCGCCGATGAGTATGACGATGAGACCGAAGAGATTGAGTGGCTCTCCGATTCCCAGGCCCGACTTTCCGCGCGCCTTAATATTGATGACTTCGCTGATGCATTCAAGATTGAACTTGAAGAGGATGCCACCGAGGATGTCGATAGCGTTGGTGGACTCTTGGCCAAGGAGCTCGGCCGCGTCCCTATTCCAGGCAGTGAAATTACCCTTGCTGGATGGACTCTTGTCGCTGAACGCCCTGTGGGACGGCGCCATCGCATCGCTACCGTGCTTGCAACTAAGGCTCAACCGACCCTCGATGAAGGCGAAGTTAAGTAACAAGATAGAGTTCGGTTATGCGTATCGTTAGATTTACGCCGAATGAATCGGTCGGCATCGGCACCGATCCCCACTTTGGAGTCCTCAACGAGAAGGATCAGATCCTGATTCTCAAGGGCGATCCGATCTACCAAGGAATCATCCCGACCGAGACCAAAGTCGACCTCAGCGAAGTCAAGCTCTTAGCTCCTGTGATTCCGCGGAGCAAGGTTGTCTGCATCGGCAAAAACTATGCCGATCACGCCGCCGAGATGGATTCAGTCGTTCCTGAAGAGCCCATCATCTTCCTCAAGCCCAATACTTCGGTGATTGGCCCTAACGACACCATTCAATGGCCTCGCATGTCCGAACGCGTTGATTTCGAGGGCGAGCTCGCAATCGTCATTGGCCGTATTTGTAAGGATGTCCCGATCGAGCGCTATAGCGACGTGATCTTCGGTTACACCATCGGTAACGATGTGACCGCTCGCGATCTGCAGAAGAAGGATGGCCAGTGGACCCGCGCAAAGGGCTTCGATACCTTCTGTCCGATCGGACCGTGGGTCGAGACGGAATACACCCCTGGCTCTCAAATTATTTCTACAACAGTCAATGGCGAGGTACGCCAATCTGAACCATTGAGTTCGATGATCTTCAAAGTTCCACAGATCATCGCCTTTGTAACCCAGGTAATGACTCTTCTTCCAGGAGACATCATCCTCACCGGAACACCAGCGGGAATTGGACCAATGGCGGCCGGATCGACTGTAGAAGTAAGTATTGAAGGAATCGGCGCATTGACCAACAAAGTGAGTTCAAAAAATGTCTAGCAATAAAGAGGTAAGAGTCCGCTTTGCACCGTCACCAACTGGCGAGTTGCATGTCGGAAATATTCGCACTGCGCTATTTGACTGGGCTTACGCCCGTCACACTGGTGGCAAGTTTGTATTTCGCATTGAAGATACAGATACCGAACGTGTCACCGATGAGTACATTCAAGCCGCATTGGGAACTCTACGTTGGTTAGGTCTCGATTGGGATGAGGGTCCAGAAGTAGGTGGACCTTATGGTCCTTATTTGCAGTCACAACGGTTAGATATTTATGCAAAGTATGCGCAACAATTTCTCGATACCGGTTTTGCCTATCACTGCTATTGCTCCGCTGAAGAGTTAGAAGCAGTTCGCGAAGCGCAACGTGCCGCTAATGTCGCACCCGGTTATAACGGCCATTGTCGCAACCTCACATCGGTGCAGGTTGCCGAGTACATTTCCATGGGTCGCAAACCTGTCGTCCGTATGTTGATGCCCGAGGGCACCACAACCTTCACTGATTTAATTCGAGGAGAGGTTAGCTTCGATCATAACTTTGTCCCTGACTTCGTTCTGGTTCGCAATGACGGTTCTCCGCTCTACACCTTGGCAGTGGCTGTTGATGATGTATTGATGAAGATCACCCACGTTCTTCGTGGTGAAGATCTGCTCTCTTCGACCCCACGACAGATCCGTGTCTATCAAGCGATGGGCGTCGCTCCTGAGGATTACCCGCTCTTTGCTCACCTGCCATTTGTGATGGGTCAGGACAACGCCAAGCTTTCTAAGCGCAACGGCGAGGTTTCCATCGCCTGGTATCGCGAGGCTGGTTATCTGCCTGAGGCAATCTGTAACTATCTTGCGCTCCTTGGTTGGTCACCCGGTGAAGATCGCGAAGACGTCACGATGGAGGAGCTGGTTCAACTCTTCACGGTCGAACGCGTTCACTCCAGCCCTGCCCGCTTTGATATGAAAAAGCTGGAAGCGATTAACGGCGACAAGATTCGCGCGCTCACCCCTGAGGCTTTTCTAAAGTGGTCGCTTCCGTTCTTGACGGGAGCTGGAGTTATAACGGGTACCGACGACGAGCTTGCCTTGGTGAAGCAGGCGCTACCGATCATTCAAGAGCGCATCACGACCTTGGCGGAGATTCCGCAGATGCTTAAGTTCCTCTTCACTCGCGAGTTCGCCGTTGAGGCCGATTCACTCGCCAAGATAAGTGACGAGCAGAGCAAGAAGGTGTTGCAGGTCTCACTCGACCGACTCACTGGGCTGAGCGACTGGACTCACACTGCGATCGAGGAGGTCCTGCGGGCCGCCCTTATTGATGAATTGGGGCTGAAGCCACGGATCGCATTTGGCGCCGTTCGGATTGCCGTCACTGGCAGCCATATCTCCCCACCGCTCTTTGAATCGATGGAACTCCTCGGCAAAGAGAAGAGTTTGGAGCGGATTAGGACCTCCCTGTAACCTTCACCCTGATTTACAGGTTATCCTTCTCCTCTGGCCCGCAACGGCCGGGAAGTTTGACGCTCTGTAGAGAAGAAAAATTGGGGTATGGGGTAATTGGCAGCCCTGCTGATTCTGGTTCAGCGTGTCTAGG
>DAIMCZ010000077.1:0-3792 GCA_036726125.1 Candidatus Nanopelagicaceae bacterium | reverse complement strand
CTATGAAAGAAGTAACTGACCGACTCTTCCGCCACATGGCATGGGCAAACCAGCGCGTATATGACGCGGTGCAGACCCTTCCTGATGAGGCACTTGGTGCTTACATTGTTAATCCCGAGTGGACTGCCGGCCAGATCCTCCAGCACATCGTCGGTGGTGGCGATTGGTATGTCTACTGCCTGACGCAGGCGCAATGGCGCGATATTTATGTACCAAAGACGATGGCTGATCTCGATCTTCTCAAGCAGCAGCTCGCTGAGTTCGACGCGAAGATTGCTGCAGAAGCTGCCAAGCCAGATGAGTACATCACGATTGTTGAAGGTGAGAAGAGCTGGCCAAACCTTCGCTCAACGATCTTGGCCGAGGCGATTTATCACGCGGCCGAACATCGCACTCAATTAATCGATGCCCTTGAATCTAAAGGCTACTCACCGATCAAACTCGATGATATCGACCTCTGGCAGTTCGAAAAGTTTGAGAAGCAGTCGAAGGCTTAATTCTCAAAGGTCAGCTGTTGACCGTCTTGGAACTTTCCGGTCTTCGCTCCGGTAAGGAGATGCACAGCGCCTCTTCCACTTACGTTCCAGGTAACTAGATCATCACTCCATAACGCGGTCTCTTCATCGATACCTGTCACGGTGATGTGATCTGGCGCTTTAAGAAAGAGTTGCGCAGCAGCATCAGGAATCCAACCGAAGAACTTGTTGTAATGCGGAATAGTCCGAATGTGGGGGAGAACTCCAAGCCCAATACTTCCTTCAGCCTTCATCTTTCTAAAGTTTGGAATATCAGGGCCCATCGCCATTGCACCGGCGCTGCACCCAGCAAGAGATGAACCTGCTCGCCAATTGCGTTCGATCGCATTCCAGACTGGCGTGCCAGATAGAGTCTCGGAAAGATAATGCGGATCTCCGCCACTCAAATAGATTAGTCCAGCGCCTTCAACCATCGCTGCATACTCTTTATTCATCGCATCTTCGCGATTGAAGACCGGAATGAAAACGTGCTCTGCACCGATTCGCACAGCTTGCTCTGCACCGATTCGCTCCCAATATCCCCGACGATCAGCACTCTCACGTCCGGCCGCAGTCGCCAATTGAACATATTTATTAGAGGGGCCTCTAGCGATTAAATCTGCTTCAAAGGCCTGCATCACCGGCAGGTATTCACCTGAACCGACCAGCGCAAGGCGGCCAGGCTTATTCACGTGCAATTCACCCTGACTCATATGAGGATCATATGGCCCACGTATAGTTGAGGTGTGAAGAAGCCAACAGTTCTCTTTGTCTGCGTGCATAACGCTGGCCGTTCACAGATGGCCGCTGGCTTCATGCGCACTTTGGGAGGGGATCGCATTGAGGTTCTCTCTGCTGGGTCTGCTCCTAGAGATTCGATCAACCCAATCGCAGTAGAAGCGATGGCCGAACTGGGCATTGATATCGCTGGCCAGCAGCCGAAAGTTTTAACCACCGAAGCGGTCATCGAATCTGATGCAGTCATCACGATGGGATGTGGCGATGCCTGCCCATTCTTCCCGGGTAAGCGTTATGAAGATTGGGTCCTCGAGGATCCGGCTGGGCAAGATATCGCCTTCGTCCGCAAGGTCCGTGATGAGATCAAGGGTCGTGTTGAAGTTCTGCTCTCAGAATTACTCGCTTAAACTTTGGGAATGAATAAGCGGGTCGACGTCGCCATTAGCCAACTAACTAAGTGGCAAGTTGAAACCAAAGCACTTCGAAAGATTGCCCTAGAAACAGGACTCATTGAAGAACTCAAGTGGGGTCAGCCGTGCTACACCTTCAACGGCAAAAATATCTTCTTGATACACGGCTTCAAAAATTACGTAGCCATCCTCTTCATGAAGGGTGCGTTGATGAATGATCCCAAGAAGATACTGATTCAGCAGACCGATAACGTTCAATCAGCTCGCCAGATTCGATTTACAACTCTTACTGAATTGAAATCATCGACGGCCGTTATTAAGAAGTACATAAAGGAAGCCATTGCGGTTGAAGAATCCGGCGTGAAAGTCCCAATGAAGAAGGCTGCTGACTTCGAGATTCCGACTGACATTGTGAAGGCGCTGAAGAAGAGTGCGGGCCTACTTTCAGCATTTAAGAAGTTAACACCAGGCCGGCAGCGCGCCTACATCCTTCACTTCACATCAGCGAAGCAGGAAGCGACTCGGGTTTCACGAATCGAAAAGGCTGCACCGAAGATCTTGGCAGGCAAAGGTTTAAATGACTGAATCAATGTCGGTTGATCTGCTTCGTCCTAATGATTGGCAGCGCTACCGTGCGATTCGTCTACGTTCGCTAGAGATCAATCCTGAAGCCTTTGGTGGTTCTTTCGACGCTGAATCCCAATGGTCAGAGGTCGAGTGGCGAACCGAGATGGCAAAGTTTGTCGCGCTAGTTGCGGTCCTAGATGGCGCTGATGTTGCGGTAATGAATATCGAAGTGCTCAATGGCGACCACGGAACCACATGTTGGATTGGCGGTTGTTGGAGTGACCCGGCGGTTCGAGGCAAAGGCGCATTTCGAGCACTCTTCAACTACGTCGACGCGCATGCCGCAGAGTGTGGTTGGCGCAGGCAGGGGCTTGGAGTTTGGCGCGATAATGATTCAGCGATCGCTGCCTATAGGGCCCTTGGCTTTGATTTCGCAGGCGAACCAATGCCGAGCTCGCGCAAGCCAGGACTCTTCTACATCCATATGATTCGAGATTCGATACTCTAATCAGGTGATTAACGAGGATCCAACCGCATTTGCAGAGACGATCGCCGAACCCGGCGTTGTCCTCTTGGATGTTCGCACACCCGAAGAGTTTGAGGCTGGGCATATCGAAGGCGCGTTATTAATTGATTACAACAGCCCGACCTTTCCAAGCAAGGTCGCCGAACTCGATCGCACGCCAACGTATGCGGTCTACTGTCGCAGTGGGAAGCGATCGCTGGGTGCAATCGCGATCATGAATGAATTAGGTTTCGGAGAGATTCATCATTTAGAAGAGGGAATCCTCTCGTGGGTCTGGAACGGTAAGCCCGTTATCGAAGGAAGTGGGAAGTAGATATGTGCAGTGCAATCCGATGTGGTACGTGTGGCAAAGCAACCTGGGAAGGTTGCGGTCAACATATTGAAGAGGCGCTCGAGCCGTTCACAGATGAACAACGCTGCAAGTGTGATCGTGGCGTTTCGACCTGGGTCTCCGGTTAAGACCGAGCCAGGAGTTATATTTTTAAAGGTGGATCAAGAGATCTAAGTACCAAGGATCCTTACCTTTACTTGGCTTTAATTCGCAATCAAATTCATTTGAGGCAATCGCCAGCAATTCTTGAGGTGTTGTCGGAGCCTTCTTTTGTACGAGCAATCTGGTGAGTTCGCCCCGATACTTCTTCGACATATGGGTGATGACGCTCTTCTTACCCGCCTTGATTTGAAAGACCCGGATCGCAACCGTCTTTGAAGGCGGGGGAGTCCAAACGGCTTGATAGGTAGAGGATCTCGCATCAATGATTAGGTCATCACCTCGATCATCGAGGTATTCACTTATGGCCGTACGCCAGGTCGCACTCTTGATCTTCGCTTTGTAGGTCGGAATTACATCATTCAAAGCGACCAGGCCAAAGAGGGCAGAGATGATGAGGATCGACTTCTCGCCTCTAGCTTTTGCGGTCTGAGAAAGGCCCTGCCAATCAAGTGCTTGGTAGAGCACTCCGCTATAGATCTCATGAGCCTGCCTACATGATGTGAGGTCAAGGTTTCGGTGTGATTCGATCTCTGTGGCACGTAG
>DAIMCZ010000076.1:0-4018 GCA_036726125.1 Candidatus Nanopelagicaceae bacterium | reverse complement strand
CGATCGGAAAGAGATCTGTTCCAATCTGTAAGGCGGTGGAGATGACAACAATATTCGCCAAAGTTCCGAATCCAGGGCGCTGCCGCAGAGGGATCCACCCCAAGAGCACAACGATGCTGATGAAGAAGGTCGACCAACCGAGCGAGAGTGGTGTGTGGCGACTGAGGCCCTGTGAAAGCACGGCCCATGGTGAGTTACCTAGAGTTGATTGAATCAAGAGCGCCTCGCCAAAGCCAAAGATGGTTAAGCCGAATAAGAGAATGAGAACGCGTACGGGAGTTAACGACCAGCGCGAGGGCGCGGTCCAACTTGTGTGCGGGATTGTTCGATGCGGGCGGAGGAGGTTTTTGAGATCCACTATGAGGCTACAAGATCTGAGCACATGGCGCGAAATGCCTTGGTATGCGCTTCGATATCTGATCGAGAAGTATCGGGGGAGACGAGGGCCATGTTGTGGAATGGCGTGATCAAGAATCCATCGTTAAGAAGGCGCAGGTGAACATATTGTTCTAACTCGAAATCGCCAGCATCGGAGGCTTCTCTGCCAGTCCGCGGAGCAGTCGATTGAAAGAGATATTCGCCGCGCGCACCTAGACGTGAGCAATGCCAAGGCAGTTCAAATTCACTTATTGCTGCATCCACGCCGTCGCACCAGAGCTGACCCAACTCGACCATGTGGGCAAAGGCAGAATCTGTCAGCACCTCGGTGAGTGTTGCTCGCATAGCAGCCAGGCTCAGTGCATTGCCGGCCAAGGTGCTACCAATTCCGCCCGTATCAATAAGTTCGCGTTCGACCCTAGCCTTAATACGAGCTGCGACCTTACTGGTCATTCCAAATGTTCCAGTCGGGATACCACCAGCAATCGCTTTTCCGATCGTAAGGAAATCTGGCTTAAGTCCGTGCAGAGCAGTCATGCCACCAGGACCAACTGAGATCGTGTGGGTCTCATCGATAATCCAGAGCGCGCCATATTTCCTTGCGAGCTCGCCCACTGCCTGGAGATAGCCCTCATCCGGAAGGACGATTCCGATATTGGTCATTGCGGGCTCCATCAGGATTGCCGCCACATCGCCATGCGCAAGTGCAGCCTCCATAGTCGCCAGATTATTAAATTCAACTACTCGAGTGGTCTGCGCCAGATCAACCGGAGCGCCGAGATTTCCCTGCCGCTTTACGGTATTTCCCGATTCATCGAGCGTTGCAAAGGTCTCGTCGACCGAACCGTGGTAACACTTGTCAATAACAATTATCTTCGAACGTTCGGTAATCAAACGGGAGTAGCGAATCACATGACGATTTGCGTCGGTTGCGGTCACCGTGAATTGCCAGAGTGGAAGGCCAAAACGTCGAGAGAGTTCAGCTGCGACGATCACTGCATCTTCGGTCGGAAGCATTGCGGTGAGGCCCCGCTTCAGTTGTGCGTTAATTGCTTCTACAGTCGCGTGCGGGGAGTGACCAGTCATCGAACCGGTATCTCCAAGACAGAGGTCGATATATTCCAACCCATCAACATCGGTGAAGTGAGCTCCTTGAGCGCTATCAACAAAGATGGGATGGGCACCGGGCCACTTAGCCATCCAGGACATAGGGACTCCGCCGGGCATAACCTCTTTGGCCTTGGTAAAGAGTGCGCCACTCTTTGGGTGCAAATCTAGGAATCGCTGCTCTTCCAGCGCTATCAACTTCTTGAGGTGGTCCCTATTGATTAATGGCATAGGAGGATTCTAGAGCAACCTCATCTCGCCCCTTCTTGTATTTTAAGATGAACGATGCGGCTAGCCTTACTCCCGTGACAATTGAACTTCTAGCCTGGCTCATGGTTGCTGGTCTAGCCGGACCACTACTTCGCATACCTAAGCGCTGGGGAATCCCGGTAGCTGTCGGTGAGCTACTAGTTGGAACTATTTTCGGTGCGAGTGGATTACGCAAAATTCCTTATGAAGATCCGACCCTAAAATTACTTGCCACTGTCGGCTTTGCACTTCTCATGTTCGCGGTCGGTAGTCATATCAATTACCGCTCGATTACAAAGAGATCCTTTAAAAAGGCATTCTGGATTTTGGGTGCCAATGCACTACTTTCGCTGGTGCTTGGACTTCTGATCGATCACCTTGTGCACTTCTCCAACTGGAAACTTCTCGCGGTAATTTCATTCTCAAGTTCGGCCGCACTTGTAATTCCGATTGTGGAGAGGTTAAAACCCGCGGAATCGGTAAGCATTGTGATTACTCAGGTGACCTTGGCAGATGCGATCGCATTCCTCGCGCTGCCCTTTGTCACGCAACGTACTGGACACCTCCTGGCGATTGAGGGAGCCCTCCTCGTTCTGGCAGCCTCCGCCCTCCTCTTCTTCGTGCTGACATGGGCGAAATCGAAGGGATGGCTATCACGAACGCACGACCTATCGAAAGAGGATCATCTCGGGTTAGAGCTGCGAATTAGTCTTGCCCTGCTGCTCTTGGTAGCGGCGCTGGCCCTGCACTTCCACGCCTCAGTGATGATCGCAGGATTCAGTTTGGGTGTTGCAATCGCCAGCGTCGGAGTGCCGCGCAGACTAGCGCGCCAATTATTTGGGGTGAGTGAGGGTTTCTTTGCCCCGCTCTACTTCGTCTGGTTAGGCGCTTCGATAGATATTCGGCAAACCTTCCACTCCCGCGATGCACTCTGGCTCGCTCTCCTGTTATGTGTCGGAGCGCTTCTTGCACATGCTCCCAGCGCCCTATTTGGCCAACCTAAGAAATATGTTCTGCTTGCTAGTGGACAACTGGGTATACCGGCCGCGGCAGTTACATTGGGGACTGCGAATGGAGTCCTGACTCAAGCACAATCCGGTGCAATCATGATGAGTGCGCTCGTAACAATTATTTTCACAATCTAGAAAAAGATTGCATAGGGGATGCTAATTTTTCCCAATGACTCTGCCTCTTAAGAATCGCAAATTCGACTACCTTTTCATCGTCTTCTTCTCGTGGGCCTTTATTACCTGCATTATCAGCGATGCTATCCCTACACTCGGGGTGGTCGAATCTCCGCATAGCTCGAACCTACTTGCTCGGTTGAACTACTCGTATGCCAGCGTCAATGATCCGCTCTTCTTGCATCCGCCTATCTGGATGCGCTTTGTGACGGGTCTATCGGCATTTGTATACGCCCCGTTTTACCTGGTGCTGGTGTATGCGCTGCTCAAAGGTAAAGAGTGGATTCAACTCTATTCGGTGATCTACGGAACCTTGATCTCTGGAATCACAGGAGTCGTTGTCTTCGGCGTGGAGTTCTTTGGTGAGGCACAGTGGAGAACACCGCATCCCTTCGTATTTCTTTGCTACAACGCCCCGTATGTAATCATTCCGATCTTGCTCATAGTTCGTATGAGAAAACCACTACCTTTCCAGCGCGCGTTTTAGTTTTACGAGACGATATAAATATCTCCCTGAACTTCTGCGACCTTAAATGTCTGTAATGGAGCATTAGCTGGACCATTGACCACTGCACCGCTCTTGGCATCAAAGACAGAACCATGGCAAGGGCATGCCAACTGCTTGCCGGATTCACCGACAGTGCATCCTTGATGCGTGCAGATGGAGGAGTGAGCGGTCACGACTCCGTTGGATAGGAAGAGTGCAACGCCAACCGTAGCCCCTTGCAGGTTCTTGGCCATGACTACCTTCGAAACGCCCTCTTTCAAATCTGAGATTTTGGCGACGAGGAATCCCGAGACCTTCTCTGGCGAAGAGGTGGGTTCAGGAGAGCTCTTTGCACTTTCAGTTGGCTTGGCACTTTCAGTTGGCTTGGCAGCAGAAGGCGCGGCAGAGGGGGAGTTTGTGGTCGATGGAGTCTGTGAAGGGTGAATGACGATCGGAGGTTTTGCAGGGGAGAGAATCTGCCACGCCAACTTCCCATTGTTCTTCACGCATATGTAGTTCTTGCCTTTAAAAATTATCTTCTGACCTGCTCGCGAGCACACCGCTGTAGGTCCTTGCGCAAAGGCCTTAAACGGAATGAAGGTAAGGAGGGTGC
>DAIMCZ010000075.1:0-4063 GCA_036726125.1 Candidatus Nanopelagicaceae bacterium | reverse complement strand
AGTGCAGGACCTCTTCAAAGTGCTCGCGGACGACTGGGTTATCCCAGTTGAAATCGGGTTGTTCAACGGCGAAGAGGTGGAGGTACCACTGGCCGGGGGTTCCATCGGCTTCGGTGATTCGCTCCCAAGCTGGGCCTCCGAAGATCGCCTGCCAGTTATTTGGAGGCAACTCCCCGTTCTTGCCCTTTCCATCTCTAAAGACGTAACGCTCGCGCTCAGGCGAACCTGGGGCGGCTTTGAGGGCCTCCTGGAACCATTTGTGCTTATCTGAGGAGTGGTTTGGGACGATATCGATGATGAATTTGATCCCGAGGGCGTGTGCCTCGTCGATCAAACGCTTGGCCTGGTCGAGAGTGCCGTAATCCGGCTCGATATCCATGTAATCCGCGACGTCGTAACCGTGGTCCATCTGAGGTGATGGGTACCAAGGGGTGATCCAGATGGCGTCTACGCCTAGAGTCTTGAGGTAGGGCAGACGCGAGCGGATGCCCTCGACATCGCCCTTTCCGTCACCATTGGAGTCAGCGAAGGAGCGGATGTAGATCTGATACGTGACCGCATCGCGCCACCATGGTCGTTCGCTACGAGTTGGCAAAGACATTAAGGGACTCCTTTTGCAGATTGGAAATTAACGGGTCAGCTTGCGATAGGTAACGCGGTGTGGGCGTGAGGCCTCGACTCCAAGTCGCTTGATCTTGTTCTCTTCATAGGATTCAAAGTTGCCCTCAAACCAGAACCATTGTGAATCGCCCTCGTAGGCCAAGATGTGAGTTGCGATGCGATCGAGGAACCAGCGATCGTGCGAGATCACTACGGCGCAACCCGGGAATTCGAGAAGCGCATTTTCTAGTGATCCCAAAGTTTCAACATCGAGGTCGTTTGTTGGCTCATCGAGGAGCAAGAGGTTGCCACCCATCTTGAGAGTGAGTGCAAGGTTCAAGCGGTTGCGCTCTCCACCCGACAGCACTCCAGCAGGCTTCTGTTGATCGGGACCTTTGAAACCAAAGCACGAGACATATGCGCGAGATGGCATTTCGACATTGCCGACCTTCATGAAATCGAGCCCGTCAGAGACGACTTCCCACAAAGTCTTCTTTGGATCAATGCCGCCACGAGACTGATCGACATATGAAATCTTTACCGTTTCACCGATCTTCACATTTCCAGAGTCAGGGGTTTCCAGACCCAAGATTGTTTTAAAGAGCGTGGTCTTACCGGCGCCGTTAGGTCCGATCACTCCAACAATTCCATTGCGTGGCAAGGTGAAGGAGAGGTCATCGATCAAGAGGTGATCGCCAAATCCCTTCTTGAGGTTTTCGACTTCTACGACGATATTTCCAAGGCGTGGCCCCATAGGAATCTGAATTTCTTCGAAATCCAACTTGCGCATCTTGTCGGCTTCGGCGGCCATCTCTTCGTAACGAGCCAGACGAGCCTTTGACTTGGTCTGACGTCCCTTGGAGTTCATGCGAACCCACTCAAGCTCTTCTGACAAACGCTTGGCGCGCTTGGCATCCTTCTGACCCTCGATCTTCAGACGCGATGCTTTTGTTTCTAGATAGGTCGAGTAGTTGCCTTCGTAAGGATATGCACGGCCGCGGTCGAGTTCGAGGATCCACTGCGCGACGTTGTCCAAGAAGTAACGATCGTGAGTGATCGCAACAACAGTGCCTGGATATTTGGAGAGGTGCTGTTCGAGCCAGAGCACTGATTCAGCATCCAAGTGGTTAGTCGGCTCATCAAGCAAGAGCAGGTCTGGTTGTTGTAGGAGCAACTTGCAGAGCGCCACGCGACGACGCTCTCCACCGGAGAGAACCTTTACATCGGCATCGCCAGGTGGGCAGCGCAGCGCATCCATCGCCTGCTCGAGCTGTGAATCTAAATCCCACGCGTTGCGGTGATCGAGTTGCTCTTGCAGGGTGCCCATTTCGGCCAGGAGGGTGTCGTAATCGGCATCAGGGTTGGCCATCTCTTCCGAGATCGCGTTAAATCTATTGAGTAGCGCCATGGTCTCGGCGACGCCCTCTTGCACGTTCTCAAGAACGTTCTTATCTTCATCAAGCGGCGGCTCTTGCAACAAGATACCGACCGAATATCCAGGACTTAAAAATGCCTCGCCATTGGATGCGGTCTGTAGACCTGCCATGATCTGGAGAACTGTTGACTTACCAGCACCGTTAGGACCGACGACACCGATCTTTGCGCCAGGATAAAACGCCAAGGTCACATCATCGAGAATTACCTTGTCACCATGCGCTTTACGCGCCTTCTTCATCGTATAAATGAACTCAGCCATGGGCGTTACCTTATCGGTTAGAATTACCCCGCCTCATACGGAGGCAAGCCCCACAAGTCCCCTTCAATGCGCCTGTAGCTCAGTCGGATAGAGCACTCGCCTTCTAAGCGAGTTGTCGCAGGTTCGATTCCTGCCAGGCGCGCAAAAACCCGGCCACCCCCCTCGAGGTGACCGGGTTTTCTTTATGCGTTTTTAGAGCTACCCGAATTACTTGGTAGGAAGCTTTGCCAACAATCCAGCAACATAAGCAGCAACTGGGCCGCTCTCTGCTGCGTAGCTTGAGACTGAGTTGGCGCAAGCTGGTGAAGCGACATACTTCAAGAAGTCTGTCATTGCAGCAGCGTTTGCACCTGAAGCAGCGGTGTCAACGATTGCGTAAGAAACAATACCGAGGATGTATGCACCTGGTGCTGTTGTCTTGTAGTTGAACTGGTAGAGACCAGTTGAGCTAAGTGTTGCACCTGCGACGAATGCAGAGGTGTTAGCGGCTGTTGGGCCAGCGTAGTCACCGTTTGCATTGCCGAGGAATGCTGTACGTAGCTTTCCGGTTGCGTATGAAGTTTCGGCATAACCGATTGAGTAAGGAGTTGCGTTAAGACCAGCAGCTACACCAGTTGAACCTGAGTAAGCCTGGATGCGGCCGATATTTCCAGCACCGTTGATGACGCCTGGGAATACGTTTGCGAATGTCTTATCAGCAGCCTTTGTCCATACATCTGAGTTTGTCTTGGTGAACAAGGTAACGAAGTTCTTTGTTGTACCTGATGCATCAGAACGAACTACGAGGTGGATGGTCTGGTTTGGAAGTGTGTAGTAACGCTTTGAAGTGGTTGTGCGAAGAACAACTGGAGCACCAGTCTTATCCTTCTTTGTTGATCCATCAGCGTTCTTTGCATAGACAACCTCTGGGATTGATTGGTTGTTGTCAGCAACGATCTCTGGATCGTTCCACTTTGTTACAACGCCAGCGAAGATATCTGAAAGAGTCTTCTCTGAAAGGTAGAGAGGCTTTGAACCAGGGAGGTTGTAGATAACAGCGATTGGAGCCATTACCAATGGGATGTTGATTACTGAAGCCTTTGCAGGAACATAACCAGAATCGGTGAAGTTAGCGTCGAAGATGCCTGCATCTTCGTTCTTCTGACCGGTACCTGAATCTGAAGAGTTATATGTGAATGTGTTGCCTGTGGTGTTCTGCCATGCAACCTTGCAAGTGTTAAGAAGGTTGGCATCGAATGATGATCCACCAGCTTGGATTGATACGCCACCAGCAAAGGCAGCCTGAGCGGAGAATGCGAGAGCAGCAACAGCTGCTACAGCAATCTTGAGATTCTTTGAAACCTTCATGGAGTTCCTTTCAAGAACTTACGTGTCGGAGGGTCGTACGGCGAAAGTTATAGATTTGAGGGAAACGGAAAGCCCTCCCCGAGTTAACGGAGAGGGCTTTCTAAGTGAACAGCAGGTTAAATAGATGGCTTAACCGAAGCGACCTGTGACATAGTTCTCAGTTCGCTCATCCTTTGGACGAGAGAAGATGTCATTGGTAGATCCGACTTCAATCATCTGACCAGGGCCACCATCAGACAAGAAGAACGCGGTGTAATCAGATACGCGTGCCGCTTGTTGCATGTTGTGGGTAACGATGACGATGGTAACGCTGGAAGAGAGCTGAGAGATTGTCTCTTCAATGCGAAGTGTTGATCCTGGATCAAGTGCCGAGCAAGGCTCGTCCATCAAGAGAACTTGTGGGCGTACTGCCAAAGCACG
>DAIMCZ010000074.1:0-4129 GCA_036726125.1 Candidatus Nanopelagicaceae bacterium | reverse complement strand
TGAGAACTCTGCAATATCGTGGACGATCGTTCTGCGTAGAACTTAAACTCCAGTATGACCTCTCAAGAGAGTGCAGTTGGCGAGGTGCCACTCAGTGAGAATCGCTTCCGCGGAGATATTCAGGGGCTGCGCGGCATTGCCGTACTTTTGGTCTTGCTCTTTCACGCCTCTGTTCCGGGTTTTAAAGGCGGTTTTGTCGGAGTAGATATCTTCTTTGTATTAAGTGGATACCTAATAACTGGCAATCTCTTGCGCGAGGTCAAAAGTACCGGCCAGATTCGCTTTAAAGAGTTTTATGCCAGGCGGATAAGGCGTCTGCTGCCCGCATCTGTGCTGGTCCTCTTCACAACGTTAATCGTTGTCGCCATCTGGTTCCCGCCGCTTCTACTACCGGGAGCTGCAGTGGATATTTCCAGTGCTGGCCTCTACGTATCAAATATGGATTTCGCTATTCGAGCCACAGATTACTTCTCCAACTCGACGATTCCATCTCCCGTTCTGCACTTTTGGTCGTTAGGAGTTGAGGAGCAGTTCTATCTCTTCTGGCCTCTGCTCGTGGCCTTTGCAACATGGAAGAAGCGAAATAAATCTTTCCGCGTATTCCTCCTATCTATCTTTGTATTCGCGACCTCGTTGACCTTTGCAAATCTCCTTCTAAAAACTGATCAGCCTTGGGCTTTCTTCTCACTCCCATCTCGGGCTTGGGAGTTGATCCTTGGGGCTCTTCTATCGAGTTTGGCACAAGGAGTGTCAAGGTTGCCCCGCTTTATTGCCATGATCGGTGGTTTCGTCGGCCTTGGCTTGGTCATCTTCTCGGGGTTGACCCAATCGGATCCTCTTAAATTTCCAGGCTCAACAGCGCTTACGCCGACCCTGGGTGCATTCCTAATTATCGCGGCGGGTTCAGTAAAAGAGATAACGCTTCCCTCGCGAATACTTTCTTTCAAACTTCTGCAGAGAATTGGAAAGATCAGTTACTCGCTCTACCTATGGCATTGGCCGGTTCTCGTTATCCCGCAGGTAATTGCGGGTAATCATCTGACGCTTGTTAAGCGCTTGCTCTTGGCACTGCTTTCCATCGTCCTGGCTGTGCTCACGGAGAGGTTTGTAGAACGTCCCTTCCGTCGTGGTTTTGTAATCTCTCTGCAACCCATCCGGAATATCGCGATTGCGGGAGTTCTCGCCTCGCTGTTAGCGATGACTGCCTTTGGTGCTGACTATGCAGCCACGGCCTCACTTCGCGGTAAGCACGGCGCGCAGACCGCTGCCGAGTTACGTAGTTACGTAGATTCGCTCACCATCAAGAGCACGCCTTTGAACACTGTTCCGGCTCGCGCAGTCACGATTGATTTTCCGGTACCCGCAAATTTGGAGCCCGCTCTTTTGAACGCTGGTCATGATCGTCCACTTCCATACGCAGATCGTTGTCATACACAACTTAATCTCAAACCATCAACCAAGCCGTGTATCTATGGCGATACAACCTCGGCAACGACTGTAGTTCTCTTCGGGGATAGTCATGCTCTCGCGTGGTTCCCTGCCTTCAATGAAGTGGCTAAGGAGAACCACTGGAAACTCTTATCGCTCACCATGTCCGCTTGTTCGCCCGCAGATATTCCGGCATATAACCCCTCTACTGCATCACTCATGCAGAACTGTCCTATTTGGCGTGCCGCTTCCATTCAACGCATCATCGCTGCTCACCCTTACATGGTTCTGGTTGCATCGACGAGTGGCTTTGAGACTGAAGTGAAAGGAGTTGTGACAACAGGAGATGCGCGAAAGGCACCGTTCCTCGCGGGAATGAATAGAACCATCGCCCAACTGCAAAGCAGCGGAGCGAAAGTCGTTTTGATGTCTGATACCCCGGCGCTGGCGCAAGATCCGCTGATCTGCTTGTCCTCACATCCGAAGAGCACCTTGGCTTGTGCCACGCCGGTATCACAAGCGATCTCCGATGATTGGATTGCCTTGGAGACTCAGATCGCAACAGCAAATTCGATATTCCTCATCAAGCCCCAGCTCTGGGTCTGTCCAACCGATCCTTGCCCGGTCGTTATCGGCAATATCCTCACCTACTTCGATCCAGGCCACATGACCGCCACATTTTCACAGGCGCTAGCGGGACACCTCAAGAGCGCTCTCAATGCGGCGTTAGCTGCAAATATCTGACGTCGCCGTTTTAGCCAGCCGCTACCTCGTAATGCGTTGGGATACGGTTAGAGAGTGAATACCCGCTCGCCTCACCTTTCTGAAGTTGAGCACCGGTATGTCGGCGAGAGTCCGATTCGAACGCTCCTCTACCTCTTTGAGGAGCAAAAACTTAGAGTCGCCATCGCATTTCTCTTCTTTACGATCAAGCACTCGCCGACCTGGGTTATTCCGCTCCTGACCGCAAACACTATTGACGTGATTGCCAGCCACAAGGGCCTAACAAAACTCACGGTAAATATTGTGATTTTGGTTTTGGTGACTCTCCAAAACTGGCCCATGAACCTGATTTACGTGAAGTATCAAAGCACCGCAATCCGAGAAGTAGAAAATCGGCTGCGCTCTGCGTTGGTCGAAAGAATGCAGCAACTGAGCATGGGTTTCTATCTCAAATCAAACGCCGGTGTTTTACAGACCAAGATTATCCGCGATGTCGAAAATATTGAGCAGATGGTACGAAACCTCTCAGATAGTGGCTCGACTGCAATCAATGGAGTTGTCGGGGCGATTGTGATCACGGCAATCAAGGTGCCTCTCTTTTTACCCTTCTTTTTGCTATTAGCTCCTTTGATCGCGATCTTTATTGCAAAACTTCGCTTTAGATTGCGCGCCAGAAATGAAGAGTTTCGTGCAGAGATTGAAGTCATGTCGGCACGCGTTAATGAAATGACCACTCTGATTCCCATAACCCGAGCGCATGGTCTCGAGCAGAGCGCCTTGCAGACTATGTACGACTCTTTTAGCAATGTTAAACGTGCCGGGTTTAGGTTGGATATCTTTAACGCAAAATTCAATGCTCTCGCCTGGGTGACCTTCCAACTCGCTAACGTGTCTTGTCTCGGCTTCGCGAGCTACTGCGCCTTGGAACACAAATTTGGTGTGACAATCGGTGACGTAGTTCTCCTAACATCATTCTTTGGTCAGCTCATTGGCTCAGTGATCTTGTTCTCCAGTCTGATGCCACAAATATCGAAGGGTTTTGCCTCAATCCGATCGCTCGGGGAGGTTTTGGAATCTCCTGATTTGGAGGAGAATTCAGGAAAGCCTGCGATGCAGCGAGTATCTGGCGCGGTGAGCTTCGAAAAGGTCTCCTTCACCTACCCAGAAGGTAACCGACCCGCAATCTCTGAATTTTCTTTGCAAGGCGAGCCAGGTCAGATGATTGCTTTAGTTGGCCCTTCGGGTTCTGGAAAATCAACGTTGATAAATCTGATCATCGGTTTTTTGCGGCCACAATCAGGAACTATCCGTATCGACGGTGGTGATCTCTCAAAGTTTGATCTGCGTAGTTATAGACAATATATTTCAGTAGTCCCGCAGGAGTCCGTTCTCTTTGAAGGTACGGTCCGCGAAAATATCACTTACGGGCTTGGCTCTGTCTCTGATCAACGCGTTAGCGATGCACTGCGCGCTGCAAATGCGCTGGAGTTTGTTAGCGAACTACCAGAGGGCGTGAACACGCTAGTGGGAGAGCGGGGTGCCAGAATTTCCGGCGGCCAGAAGCAGCGCCTTGCGATTGCACGCGCTCTCATTCGTGATCCGAGAATATTGATTCTCGACGAGGCCACCTCCGCCCTGGATTCACAATCCGAGAGTGCAATTCAAAAGGCACTTGAATCCTTGATGAAAGATCGAACTACCTTTGTCGTCGCGCATCGCCTTTCCACGGTGCAGAAGGCGGATCTCATCCTGGTTCTAGATAAGGGGCGTCTCGTTGAAAGTGGCCGTCACGCTGATCTGGTTGACGCCGGGGGGCTGTATCAATCGCTCTACGACGCACAAGTTTTCATCGCACCTGCTGAGGAGGATTAAGTTCGCGAATTCGTGCTCAGATACTTGGATTATTTGCCCTCCCCAAAATGGGGTAATCTACGCAGGCTGCTTCACAGATAGCCCTGGCGGGTTGCCCGAGCGGCCA
>DAIMCZ010000073.1:0-4140 GCA_036726125.1 Candidatus Nanopelagicaceae bacterium | reverse complement strand
CATACGCCTGTGAGCGCTTGCGCATCGGGAGCAGAAGCTGTCGGGTATGCAATGGAGATGATCCGCACCGGTCGCGCCGACATCGTCGTTACTGGTGGCGTTGAAGCGGCTATCCATGCGCTTCCTATCGCAGCCTTCGCGTCTATGAAAGCCCTTTCCACTCGCAACGATGCACCAGAAAAAGCATCTCGTCCCTACGACAACGATCGCGATGGATTTGTCTTGGGTGAGGGTGGCGGAGTGATCGTCCTTGAATCACTCGAGCACGCTCAAAAGCGCGGAGCCAAGATTTACGCGGAGATCGCTGGTCAAGGTCTCACCTCGGATGGCTATCACATTGCAGCACCAGATCCAGATGGCAGCGGAGTTACTCGCGCCGTTAAATTTGCTTTAGAAGATAGTGGAGTCGACCTCGCTGAGGTCGTTCACCTCAACGCTCACGCCACATCGACGCCAGTGGGAGATGTCGCTGAGGCCAATGCCCTCGCCGCAGCCCTTGGTGAGCACATCAACCACGTCGCTGTTTCAGCCACCAAGTCGATGACTGGCCACCTCCTCGGAGGCGCTGGCGCTATCGAGACAATCTTCTGTGTCCTCGCCCTGCATCACCGCGTCGCTCCCCCAACGATCAACATCGAGAACCTCGACCCAGCGGTCAAGATCGATGTCGTTCGCGATAAGCCACGCGATCTACCGGCTGGCCAGATCGCCGCTATTAACGACTCTTTCGGCTTCGGTGGACACAATGTCGTCCTCATTTTCCGCTCCTTCGAAGGCTAACTGAGCGTAAATAACCCTCCTAAGGGGGTTTCAACCCTCCCCTTTTGAGTTACACTTCACAACAGTCGGACGCTTGGCAGTACCCGTTTCATGGATTCGGTATCGCTGTAAAAGAGGAAGACCGAAGCTAAGGAAATCTTTAGCCTCACTCACATACCGAAGGAAATATCTACATGGCAACAGGCACAGTTAAGTGGTTCAACTCTGAAAAGGGTTTTGGTTTCATTGCAGTTGATGGCGGCGGACAAGATGTATTCGTTCACTACTCAGCAATCCAAGGCAATGGCTACAAGTCTCTCGAAGAGGGTCAAGCAGTAACTTTCGAAGTCGTACAAGGTCCAAAGGGCCCACAGGCTGACGCAGTTAATCCTGCTTAATTAACCATTAACACGAAGGGCCCTACCAGCAATGGTGGGGCCCTTCGCATTTCCCGATCTCATTAGTAGCCGACATGTTTTGGAACAGTGCCGACTTTCTTCTCTAGTGCGGCAACCGGTTGCGCTGGTGATAAATCTTTTTCGACCTTCCAGGCATCTAAATATTTCCACGGATACAACTCGCCGCGGCGTACCCACCAGATTCCCGCAGGCGTCGGCCACGAGATTCCAAAGTGCAGATGTGGCGTCGTCCCACGAGCATCGCCGCTATCACCTGTGCGGCCCATCACCTCGCCGACCTTCACTCGAAAACCCGGAACGATCTTCGTGCTGATGTAAGAGAGATGCGATCCGTAGTAGCGAACTCCATCATCGCCGACGATAGAAATCGATAGCCCACCGCGATCAGCTCCGAGATCGGTCTTCCAGGTAAATCTATCGACGCGATTAACTTCATCAACCGTTCCAGAAGTAGGAGCCACGAAGAGACAGCCGACGTGAGTCAAAATATCTGTAGCGGGATAGTCGTGGTGATAACGAGCATAGGTGTACTTACAGCCCTGCACCGGAAATGTGTAAGTGGGAGCGGCGTTGGCAAGAGGAGCGCTAAACCCACTTATGAGCAGCACAACTGCCGCCACTTTGGAGAGAGTTCCCATACCCCGTACGATACGCAGGTACTCGCCCGGTCCTAACCGAGCCACGGTATTGAGGCAATAGCTCAGTTGGTTAGAGCCCCGAACTCATAATTCGGTCGTCGTAGGTTCAAGTCCTACTTGCCTCACAAGAAATACTTAGATTCCGACTGTCAATGTGGCACAGTTCTACGCATGACTTTGATCGAATGGCAGAGAAAGACTGCTCTCGCCACCCTCATCTTGAGCCTGCTCTACACCTTTGCATTTGTCTTTCCTATTTATTGGTACCCCATCCCTCCTAACGACAAGAGCGTCTGGGAGGCCGTTAGTTACGTCATCTGGGCCCTCTTTGCGGTGGATTACTTGATCCAGTTGAAGTTAGCCAAGGATCACCGCAGATACATCACCGGTCATTTATTTGCGCTGCTTTTGGTCGCCGTTCCCTTCTTCCGACCATTGCGAGCTCTACGAGCGCTGGTCTTCACCACGCAAGCGGGACACAAATCTCGCAGGTCGTTGATCCGTTCTTTGCCGCTGATGATTTCAGCAGCTGCTATTTTGATGATCGTCATCATGGGGGCTGCGATTCTTGATATTGAAAGGAACGCTCCAGGTTCAAATATTCACACACCTATGGATGCGCTCTGGTGGGGGTTGGTTACCGTCACGACCATTGGGTACGGAGATAAGTTTCCGGTGACCACCGAGGGTCGACTTGTAGCAGGGGTATTGATCATCTTCGGAGTAGCGATGATAAGTACTCTCACTGCTTCCTTTGCGGCGTGGATTCTCTCTCAAGAACAACCTGAAGAGTGAGATACTTACAGCATGCCTAAAGTGATCTGGGGAACCGAGCCAGAAGATCACGATTACCCTGCCGCCCAGTCATACCTTTCGCTGCTCGCCGATCCAGATGAGATCGCTCGCATCGTCGATGAGTTGCGCGCCGCGCCCGTTGAGATGATCAAAGCCAAAGATGTGTTGCGTGCTTCGGGATTGGCTCTACTCGATCGCTCGAACTTTCACGTGAAGCGCGACCTCAAGAAGATCGTTGATAAGAAGGTGCTCTCGCCAATCTTGTTGGTCCGGGGTGATGGAGCGAAGCACCTCACACTGACTATTGCAGATGGGTACCACCGCGCCTGCGCCGTCTACTGGAATAACGAGGATGATTTCATTCATGCTCGAATCGCAAGTTGGTCCAGTAAATAAGCGTTCTCTGATCTCAGAAACCCGTTGTGCTATCGTGCAATGGTGATTGAAGCTTCAACCAAGGCCGTTTCTCCCCGTTATAAGTGGATCGCGCTGACCAATACAACGTTGGGTATCTTTATGGCGACCATCAACTCGTCAATCATCCTGATCTCGTTGCCTGCGATATTCCGTGGCGTCGGAATTGACCCACTCTCCCCTGGCAACGTTGGTTATCTGCTCTGGCTCCTACAGGGCTACATGTTGGTTACGGCAGTTCTCGTAATTAGCCTGGGGCGCATTGGAGATATCTTCGGTCGAGTTCGCATTTACAACTTGGGATTCCTCGTTTTTTCAGTAGCCTCAATATTGCTCGCCCTCGATCCTTATCACGCCGGTAAGGGAGCACTCTGGCTCGTCATCTGGCGCTTGGTGCAGGGAATCGGTGGCGCGATGTTATTCGCCAACTCATCTGCAATCATCGCCGATGCCTTCCCGGTCGAACAGCGTGGCCTTGCAATCGGAATCAATCAGGTCGCCGCAATCGGTGGCTCCTTTATTGGATTGATCGCGGGAGGGTTGCTTTCGATCGGTGATTGGCGCTTGGTCTTCTGGGTATCTGTTCCCTTTGGACTACTCGGAACGATTTGGGGTTATGTCAGTTTGCGGGACAACGGTAAGCGGGCTCATGCAACGATTGATTGGTGGGGCAACCTCACTTTTGCGCTTGGACTCACCTCGCTCCTAATCGCTATGGTCTATGGCATTCAGCCCTATAAGGGCTCATCAATGGGTTGGACCGCACCCAAAGTGCTTGTTGGATTCGCCTTAGCGATTATCTTCCTTGTTGCCTTCTTTGGTATTGAAACGAAGGTCGAGCACCCGATGTTCAACCTGCACCTCTTCAAGATCCGTGCCTTTGCGATGGGATCGGGTGCGGGCTTCTTAGCTGCAACAGCACGCGGTGGTCTGCAATTCATGTTGATCATCTGGTTGCAGGGAATTTGGCTTCCTATTCATGGTTACGCCTATGACGCGACTCCGCTGTGGGCCGGCATCTACTTGCTGCCACTCACTTTGGGTTTCCTTATTGCAGGACCACTCAGTGGATGGATTTCAGATCGTCACGGTGCGCGCTTGCTCTCAACAACCGG
>DAIMCZ010000072.1:0-4240 GCA_036726125.1 Candidatus Nanopelagicaceae bacterium | reverse complement strand
CCGTAATACAGCCAGCGCTTGGTCGCGGCGAGATCGTGATCACCGATCGCTACTTGGATTCTTCGATCGCATATCAAGGCGCTGGACGAGTCTTACAACCCAATGAGGTCGCCCGTATTTCACGCTGGGCTACAGAGAATTTAACGCCAAATCTAACCTTCATCTTAGATCTCCCTGCAGAAATTGGACTAAGCAGATTAGAGAGCATTGATCGTCTGGAGCAGGAGCCTCTGGCATTTCATGAACGAGTGCGCCGCGAGTTCTTAAATCTCGCCAACGTCGATCCTGAGCGTTACTTTGTAGTGGATGCCACCCAAGAAGTTGGTGCGATTGCGAAGCAGATACAAGAGCGCGTATCGACGATCCCTCTATTGAAAATTAATCGCGAAAAGTCCAAGAAGTAGATATGGGCGTCTTTGAATCATTAGTTGATCAAGATGAGACGGTTGCAATTCTCAAAGAGGCGACTATCGCAGCAAAAGATAGTTCTGACGAATCACAGAATATGGTGCATGCCTGGCTCTTCACGGGACCTCCGGGATCAGGCCGAAGCAATACCGCTCTCGCCTTTGCTGCGGCGCTTCTCTGTCCAGATTCAGGATGCAACAACTGCATCAATTGCACAACCGCACTTCGCGGGACCCATGCCGATGTCGAGCTCATGAAGACAGAGGGCCTCTCCATCAAAATTGATGAGGTCCGCGATTTAATAACTCGAGCCTCTTGGACTCCATCTGTGGCGCAGTATCGCGTTGTAATTATTGAAGATGCTGATCGCCTTACTGAATCAGCGGCGAATGCACTGCTCAAGGCAATTGAGGAGCCGGGGCTGCGTACGGTCTGGTTACTTTGCGCACCAACTCTCTCGGATGTACTGCCTACGATCCGATCGCGCACTCGCAATCTCACGCTGCGCACTCCATCGGTTGCAGCGGTGACCAAACTTCTCGTTGCCGAATCGATTCCTGTGCAGGTGGCAGAGTTCTCAGCTCGTGCATCGCAGGGACACATTGGTAGAGCTCGCTACCTGGCGAAGAGTCCGGAGGCGCGGACGCGGCGCACAGATATTCTTAAGTTGCCTCTCACCATCACTGATATCGCATCAGCATTCAAATGCGCTGCGCTTCTGGTTGATGCGGCCAAGGCAGAGGCAGAGTCTGAAGCCGAAAAGCGCAATGATCTAGAGACTGCTGCTCTCAAAGAGGCTTGGGGACAACAAGGAACGCGCGTAGTTCAAGGTGGAGCAAAGGCCATTAAAGAATTGGAGAAGGAGCAAAAGTCGAGGCAGACTAGAATGGTGCGAGATTACTTAGATCGCGCTCTTCTCGACATTGCTACCTTCTTCCGTGATGTGCTGTTGATACAGAGCGGCACGGAGTCAGTGGACTCCCTTATAAATGGAGATATGGTGCGCGAGATCAAGATTGTTGCCAGTGCTACGACGACTGAAGCAACTTTAAGAAAGTTAGAGGCGATTATGAAGACGCGGAGTAACCTCTCGCGCAATGCAGCACCACTACTCGCGGTAGAAGCCTTAATGGTTCAACTTCGGTGAGTCGCCGTATTTGGAGTCTGGTCGCAGTTATCGCAACTCTCTCGACCTCTTTTACCGCTACACACGCGGCACAACCCTGGACGCTCGCTAATTACCAGAGCCAGACCCTGCACTGGAGCACATGCCAAAATACCTTTGAATGCACCTCCTTCAAAGTCCCTGTCGATTACAGCCACCTCGACGGCAACTCATTTACTCTGCAAGTAATCAAGCATCTCGCCAACAAGCCCGCAAAGCGCCTCGGCTCCTTGATCATGAATCCGGGTGGTCCCGGTGGTTCGGCGATCGATTACGTGCTCAGCGCAGACTCCATCGTTTCCAAGAGCATTGAAGATGTTTACGATCTTGTGGGGTTTGATCCTCGTGGTGTAAACCTCTCGCAGCCTATCCGCTGTCTGACAGACGCGCAGGAGGATACCTACCTCGGAGGTAATGGCTCAGTCCAAACTCCGGCAGATTTAGCGATAGGGATTTCGGCAGCGAAATTAATGGCCAATTCTTGTGCTAAAGCCGCGGGAAATAAATTGGCGCATTACTCAACTCTCGATACTGCGCGCGATATGGAAATCCTCCGTATCTTGCTGGGGGATTCCAAGTTAAATTACATCGGGAAGTCCTACGGAACTTTCTTGGGGACTTTGTATGCCGCCCTCTACCCGAAGACAATTGGTCGAGTTGTACTTGATGGAGCTGTTGATCCCAATCTCTCCCCTCGCGATGCCAATATTGCGCAAGCAGTTGGCTTTGAAACCGCACTCAAATCATTTGTGGCAGCTAATCCGACTTTTTCGATTGCGCAGATCAAGAGTTTCTTACAGAGTGCTCGAAGTAAGCCCTTAACCGAATACCCAAACCGCCAACTCTCTGAATCTTTGGCTATCACCGGGATCGCCGCAGCGCTTTACGAACCGGCAGATGGCTGGCCCCTCTTGAAGAAAGCTCTAGCGAACGCGATCAACCATGGTAACCCTGCCTACTTCTTCTTCCTCGCGGATTCGTATAACCAGCGTGATCCGAACGGTCACTATGTCTCTAACCAGACGGATATTTCAGAGGTGATCGGATGCCTCGATTCTAAAGATCCACGAACGCTCGCTCAGGTTGAGGGCGATGCCGCAGCCTTTAGCGCGGCAGCACCATTTTTCGGGCCCTACCTCACCTACGGCGGACTCTCGTGCCTCTATTGGAAAGCCAAACCAGTCACGACTCCCACCCTTAAGAACCTAAAGACCAACCCGCTGCTCGTTATCGGGACCACCCGTGACCCCGCTACTCCATACCGCTGGGCCCAGGCCCTGCATCAAGATCTTCTGAACAGCACCCTCATCACCTTGAACGGCGATGGTCACACGGGGGCAAATAGAGGGAGCAGCTGCGTCGATAAGGCAATGAACAATTATCTACTCACTGGGAAATCTCCCGCACACGACATCACCTGCGATACCGACGCCGCGCTCGCTCACTCAGTCACCGCCTAAGCTCCGGGGTTGGTAAAAACCACTCTCGGAATACGGCATTATTTCCCTATGCGCTTAGACCATGTCTCGTATGTAACCAGTCACGATCAACTCTCTGACACAGTACAACGCCTCGGCGCCAAGCTCGGGACGACATTTGTAGATGGTGGAATTCACCCTCGCTTTGGTACTCGCAACTTCACAGCTCCGCTGCACTACGGCCACTACCTCGAAGTTGTCTGCCCACTCGATCACCCAGCCACGGATAGCAATGCCTTTGGTCGCGCTGTTTCGCGCCGCGCCAATGAAGGTGGCGGTTGGTTGACATGGGTCTTATCAACCGACGATATCGCTCCCATTGAAACTCGCATTGGTCGTCCTGCGGCCGAAGGTCATCGTCGCAAGCCTGATGGAACTGATCTACGTTGGAAGCAGATTGGAGTCGCCGATGTTTTGGAAGATAAGCAACTTCCATTCTTCATCGAGTGGCTCTCTACGGATCACCCATCAAAAGATGGAATCGCAACTGCTTCAATCACTAAAGTGGAATTTGCTGGCGATAAAGAGAAGATCCGTGAGTACGCAGGCTCAGATGTCTCTGATGCAATCGGCGATGTCGAAATTATCTGGGTAGATCCATCTACTAACGATGGAGATACGGGAATCGTTGCAATCTACTTACAAACTCCAAATGGTGAAGTCCGCGTCGACTAACTAGCTTGATTCACCTTAAATCGAGCGCGTTCTAGTTCTTCTCCATCAATCTCGCACGTAAATAAATATGAGCCCAACCGCGGGATGGGCAACAGAGGCATGTTAAAACCTAAGTTGATTACCTGCCATTCGCCAGGCTCTAAGCCTTCGGGGCGGCCAACCTGAAAGTTCATTTCAGCACGGAATGGTCCGAAGGTATCTGGCCCAGTGGGAAGCAGTACATCCTGACCATCTATATCTTGCAGGCGGATTATTAATTGATGATCGCGGTTGGTCATATCCCATGGGACTTTGACTTGGACCGCGATGGCCACGTTGATTGGCCAAGGAGCACTAGCCTCGGCGGGCACTGTCACCCGATCAATTCCACCGCCAGAGATGAATAAGAGCCCGTTCGGGGTCTCAACGTGGTTGCACAATATCGCCGAAAGTTCCATAAATGACAGGGTACTCTTAACTCTCCGCCTCGGTGGCTCAGTGGTAGAGCAGCCCACTCGTAATGGGCAGGTCGCCG
>DAIMCZ010000071.1:0-4279 GCA_036726125.1 Candidatus Nanopelagicaceae bacterium | reverse complement strand
TTGGTTTCTATTGGGCAACTCGCGCCGGTGTAACAATCGGTATCGAAGATGTTGTTACCCCTGCCAAGGACAAGGCAATCATCCTCGCTGCTTCTGAAGCGGTCGCCGAGAAGGTTCAAGCTCAGTACGAAAAGGGCTTGATCACCGATGATGAGCGTCGTCAAGAACTCATTGAGATCTGGACAAAGGCAACAAGCGATGTCGCAACTGCGATGGAGGCTAACTTCCCTAAGACAAACCCTGTCTGGATGATGGTCTTCTCTGGTGCTCGTGGAAACATGATGCAGATCCGTCAGATCGCCGGTATGCGTGGACTGGTAGCTAACCCAAAGGGTGAAATTATCCCGCGTCCAATTAAGTCCAACTTCCGTGAAGGCTTGTCAGTACTTGAGTACTTCATCTCTACGCACGGTGCCCGTAAGGGTCTTGCTGATACTGCGCTTCGTACCGCTGACTCGGGTTACTTGACCCGTCGTCTCTGCGACGTTGCTCAGGATGTCATCATCCGTGAAGAGGATTGCGGTACTGACCGCGGCCTCACACTCAAGATCGCCGCAACCAATGCCCAAGGCGAATTGATTCGCGATGAGCATGTCGAGACAGCAATGTTCGGTCGTAACCTGGCTGACGATGTCGTTGTAGGCGGCAAGACAGTTCTTCCAGCAGGTACCGATCTAGGTGATAAGAACATCAACATTCTTGTCTCTGCCGGTGTTGCTGAAGTGAAGGTCCGCTCCGTACTTACATGTGATTCAAAGGTCGGCCAATGTGCAATGTGTTACGGCCGCTCAATGGCATCAGGAAAGATCGTTGATGTCGGCGAAGCAGTTGGAATCATCGCAGCGCAATCAATTGGTGAGCCTGGAACTCAGCTCACAATGCGTACCTTCCACACCGGTGGTGTGGCTGGTGATGACATCACGCACGGTCTGCCACGTATCGTCGAGCTCTTCGAGGCACGTACACCTAAGGGTGTTGCGCCAATCGCAGAGACCGCTGGTGTTGTTAGCTTCCTAGAAGATGCAAAGGGCAAGAAGATCATCGTTACGCCAGAAGATGGCAGCGAACCGGTCGCTTACCCAATCACTCGTCGTCAGAAGCTCAAGGTCGAAGATGGCCAGAAGGTCGGCGTCGGACAACAACTCGTTGTTGGTGCGATCGATCCAAAGCAAGTTCTTCGTATCCTCGGACCACGTCAGACTCAGGTTCACCTCGTTAACGAGATCCAAGAGGTTTACCGTTCACAGGGCGTCTCGATCCACGATAAGCACATCGAGATCATCGTTCGTCAGATGCTCAAGCGCATTACAGTGCTCGAGCCAGGCGATACCGATCTTCTTCCAGGTGAGCTTGTAGAGCGCGGTCGCTTCGAGAACGAGAACCGTCGCGTTGTCACCACTGGTGGCAAGGCAGCATCTGGTCGTCCAGAACTTATGGGTATCACGAAGGCATCTCTTGCAACCGAGTCATGGTTGTCAGCGGCTTCCTTCCAAGAGACCACAAAGGTTCTTACAGATGCAGCGCTTTCAGAGAAGAGCGATCCACTGCTCGGTCTCAAGGAGAACGTCATCATCGGAAAGCTCATCCCTGCTGGTACTGGACTTGCTCGTTATCGCAACGTGCGTGTTGAGCCAACAGAGGAAGCAAAGGCTGCGGTCTACGCCGCCTACGATGAATACGACTTCACTCCATTTGAAGCCCAGGGCTCCGGTGAAGCTATCCGTTTGGATGACATCGAAGTTCGTTAAATCTAGAAATAGTTTAGAGAAGCCCCATCAGGAAACTGGTGGGGCTCTTTTAATTCTTGCCGCGGGTTAGCTCAACTTGCCTGCCAGTTAAAAGAGCTCCATCCACTGAAATACTGAAAGTGGTTCCACTCCACAGCGCCCCAAATCGAGATCTTGTCCTCTGGATTCTCACTTCATGGACTTCATTAACGCCAACTCTGAATTGGAAATCGTCTTTGCGTGGTTCGTACCAAAAACGCTCCGGTTTGATAACAGCATCGCCATCCACAAATATGCGAGTTTCGGTGATCGCTTCCTTGTGCACATATTTCACTTCGTGCAATTCCTCGGTGCCGACTACAAAGGTAATCTGCACGGGAGGCCTATATGCGAACGTGCCGCCGATGATTAGGAAGGCAAGAATGGAAAGAAGTTGTAGAGCGGACAAGTAGCCTGAGTTGAAAAAGATATTCAGGAAGGCTCCCAAAATCCAGCCAATTGAGGAGGCTGACAACGCGATCTTTTTGGACTTTGAAGGTCCGATTCGGACGGTACTAATGATTCCTCCTCGCTTCATGGCTAAAGCACTTACTCGGAATAGTTCAAGCAATTCTGAACAATCTCGAGAAAAGGAAAATCCGCCGCGGTGACGGCGGATCCCTGACGAAGTCCTAACCGGACAGACAGGTGGGGGACTTCAGTTTCCCACCTGCTCTTATTTAAGCACTTTTGCAAAGGCTCGGCAAAGATCTATCCACGGTGTTGCTTCGGCTTTAACCCAATCTCCTCAAATCCAATCCGGTGTGCACCAAATGAATTTACAGGCGCACCCGATGGATACCCAATCGCAAGTCCGGTTAGAAGTCGGTAGTCACTCGAAACATCAAATTCGTTGCGTACTACGTCATCCCAGATGACGACGGCGCCTTGGGCGCAGGTGCCTAGCCCGTGTGCATGTGCGGACAAGATTAGATTCTCAATCATGAGTCCAGCATCGGAAGCTGACCAGATTCCCAAACTCTTGTGAATAAAGATGAAGAGCTCGGTCGGCGCACCAAAGAACTCATAATTCTTCGCCCATTGAGCATCGCGCTCCTTGCGGTCGCCACGTGCAATACCGATCGCGGAGTACAGCTCGGCACCGACGCGATTGGCGCGCGGTTTGAGTTCGGCAACATATGGCTTTGCGCTCAAACGATTGCTGGTAGGTAACCCGTAACGAGAAGTGATCAGTTTTAGTTTCGCAAGCCAATTGCCGTTACGACCTTTTGCAAGAGCATCCCAACGGCTTAAGAATTCGGCGCTGATGCGATCGCGTACCTCGCCTGTCGCGACTGCGATCTTGAAGGGGCGAGTATTTGACCAACTAGGTGCGGTGAGTGCGTCAGTCAATATCTGATCGAGGATCTCTTGGGGGACTGGCTTATCTTTGATGAAGTCGCGGGTGGTGCGACGCGAGGCTAAGAATTCGGAAACAGCGCGCGCGTCTAAATTACTTTTGTGGGGGTTCATGGTTATTGCTTTCCTTAAATTAATTGTGCGTGTAAACCACAATTCCTGCGGCTATGAATTGCAAAGTGAAGGCTGCAGCAGTGAGGGCATGAAAGAGCTCGTGGAAGCCGAACCAGGTTCGAGAAAAATTAGGCTTCTTAATTCCGTAGATCAGACCACCTAGCGAGTAGCAAAGTCCTCCGAGTGCAATGAGCAGAAAGACAGCGACTCCGCCGTTGCGCCAGAACTGAGGCAGGAAGAAGACGGCGGCCCAGCCCAAGATTAAATAGAGAGGTACGTATAACCAGCGGGGAGCGTTGATCCAAAGAACGCGGAGTAGAGATGTCGCGATTGCGCCACCCCACACGATCGAGAGTAGAACGATGGCCTGGGTCTTATCGAGCAGGAAGATGGCAAAAGGTGTGTAGGTGCCAGCGATAAGGACGGTGATATTGGCATGATCGATGCGGCGCCAGACCTCTTTGGTCTTGGGCTTCCAGCCCACCCGGTGATAGAGGGCGCTGCCCGTGAAAAGGGTCACAGCGGCGAGGGTAAAGATGCCCAAAGCGATGCGGCCGCGCAATTTATCGGCCAGAGCGACCAAAACTAGGCCAGCGACCAATGAAACCGGGCTCATAATGAGGTGGATCAGGCCGCGCAGGCGCGGTTTTTGCAGGTCAGGGCGGCGATCTAGGAGCGAACTCACCTGACCAGCCTACGCGTTATTGGTGAAAAAGGAGTTTCGGCGTGTCGCAGAACGGGTGGGGGAGAGCAGGTCTATAAGGGGGCCCGTTTTGACCTCAAGGGGCCTCGCAAGATACCTTTCTCCTCTGCTCCTTTGAAGAATCGAGCTACCTCCGCTGCGCAATTTTTTGCAAAGCAATCGCATGTAGTTGGGCAACACACCCGACCGCGTGGGTCGGAGAGTAGAGCGTGGATACAGCGGAACAACGCACCACAATCGCACTAAAAATGTTTTAAAAATTTAGTAATGAACGAGTAGCAATAATTACGAACTGGAGACCGAAGTGCCAACAATTCAACAGCTGGTCCGCAAGGGT
>DAIMCZ010000070.1:2792-4458 GCA_036726125.1 Candidatus Nanopelagicaceae bacterium | reverse complement strand
ACCGTCAAGAGATCGGCCCAGTTGCATTTCTTGTAGCTGGGCTGATGTTTATGGAGTTCCTGGACGGTTACATCGTGCCAACCGCCGCTCCCACTATTGCTCGTTCATTCCACATTTTTTCGGCACAACTAGGCATTTGCGTCACCACTTATATGGTGGCGATTGTCGTTTTGATTCCTCTTTCAGCGTGGATGACAGATAGGTTTGGCGTTCGCCTCATTCTCTTTGCCGGAATTAGCATCTTCACTCTCGCATCCTTGGGTTGCGCCCTCAGCACAAACTTATTTGAACTTACCCTTATGAGAATTTTGCAGGGTGTGGGCGCTGCCACCATGGTTCCAGTCGGGCGACTTATCCTGATGCGGTCAGTAGATAAGGGCCAGGTGATTAGAGCCATCTCTTACTCGGTCTGGCCTGCCCTGGCCGCACCAGTAGTTGCCCCCGTGTTGAGTGGCTTCATCATTCAGCACGCCTCATGGCATTGGATCTTTCTCGTCAATATTCCAATCGGAGTACTCGCCTTACTTGCTGGGTGGAAGATCGTTCCGAAGCTTCCAGGGGGTCAGGCTGAGAGGTTGGATTGGCTCGGACTCTATGGATCTGCCACCAGTTTGGGACTTCTGGTCTTCGGGGCTGCAAATCTTGGTGCGCCTCACATCAATATAGTGGCGACCATCCTTCTCTTCATCTTTGGAATAGGTATAGGAGTGCCGACGGTTCTGCACCTTCGCAGTGCAAAGGACCCGCTTATTGATCTGAAAGTGCTGACGATCCAGACATTTCATCTCAACTCGACGAGTGGATTGCTGTTTAGAGTTGCGCAGAACAGCGCCCCCTTTCTATTGCCCCTGCTCTTCCAAGATAAATTCGGGTGGACCGCCGAGAGGGCGGGATCAATGCTCTTCTTCTATCTTCTCGGAAATCTATCCTTCAAAAGTTTTACAACTCCTCTGATGAAGAGATTCGCCTTCAAGCCCTTGATACTGCTAGTTACATTCATCAGCGCACCGTTGACCTTCTTACTTGGCCTCTTGCCCGCATCACTGCCCACTTTGTGGATGGCGACGCTCCTTCTCCTAACCGGAGGTATCCGCTCACTTGGAATGACGCTGTACAACACAATCACCTTCGCGGATACCGATCAAGTGGTGATGTCACACGCCAACACAATTGCCAATATGGTGCAGCAACTCTCGACGGTGATCGCGGTTGCTGTTGCAGTGGTGGCTCTGAACATCGGGCGGGCCTCCTTCGGACTCTCCAATCAATTTACATTTGCATTTTGTATAGTGGTTGGAGCCCTCGCGCTTTCGCTGCCCAACGTTCTGCGCTTACCTTCTGATGCCGGGCAATCGCTCCGCAATTAGGCGTACTCTTAGCGAGTGCTAAGCCCAAGACTTCGCTTCGCGATTGCAGTAGCCAAGAGCGCTAGCGCCGCCTCAAAGTTGGTCGGGAATAAAGGCGAGACTCTACCCGGGCGAATTCTCTTAGCTATTGAACCAGAAGCTATTTCATTATTGGCAGCTGGAAAAGAGGTCATTCTGATCTCTGGGACAAACGGGAAAACCTCGACCACACGGGCAGTAGCGAGCATCGTCTCGCAGCTCGGAGAAGTAGCAACAAGCGGATCAGGATCAAATCTCGCCTGGGGAGCCGCCAATGCGCT
>DAIMCZ010000070.1:0-2692 GCA_036726125.1 Candidatus Nanopelagicaceae bacterium | reverse complement strand
CGCTGTGGTTCATATCTGACTTGGCTGCGCGGAAATTACAGCTGTACCTGCGGGTTAACGAACAAGATAAGTGATGCAAAATTTAAGAAGGGTTCAGCGGCGTATCGCAATGCGATATTGGCGAATGTGGTTGGTGAAGTCGTTGATGCGCCACCGATTGAATTTACTGAAATTCAACTGGAGCGCACCGTAGTGAAGGATTTTGCTGGCAAAACGGCACATTTTAGGCTGACGAAGAACCCTGCATCGTGGACTGAAGCGCTATCAGCCGAACTGCACCATGAAGTGATCCTTGTACTTAATGCCCGGCAGGTCGATGGCATTGACACTTCATGGCTTTGGGATGTCTCCTTTGCGGCGCTTAAAGGGCATAGCGTCATTGTCTGCGGTGAGCGCGCCCTAGATATGGCCTATCGCATTCATGTTGAAGGCGTCGAGGCAGTCCTTGCAAACTCCTTCGAGGAGGCAATTTCACTCTGTAAGGGAAGCGATATCTCGGTACTCTGCGCGTACACCGCCTTCTTTGAGTTGGTGATGTGATGCTAGAGATTATTCGCATTCACAATGAATTACTCGGTACGTACGGTGATCGAGGTAATGCTGATGTACTGAAATATAGAGCAGGTCTGCGAAAGATAAAGGCGCGGGTAACTGACATCTCTTACCTCGATCCACTGCCAGCAACCGGCGATATTTACCTATTAGGTGGAGCAGAAGACGCCGCACAACTTCTATCTCTCACTGCGCTACGTAAAGGTTCTATTCTGAAGAAGGCCGCTGATCGTGGGGCTGTTGTGCTGGCAATCTGCGCAGGTTTCCAAATTCTCGGCAGCAAATATGTCACTCGCGACGAAGAGATCAAGGGGCTTGAACTTTTAGATGTCGTCACCACCCCAGGAGATAAAAGGCTAGTTGGAGATATTGCAATCAAGAGTGAGCTATTTGCACTCCCTCTGACAGGTTTTGAGAATCACAGCAGTGTGACAACGCTGGGTGCAGATACGCAGCCATTCGGTCGCGTGATTGAGGGCAATGGAAATGGTGTCGCGGGTTTAGATGGAGCCATTAACAAGAACGTCTTTGGAACATATTTACATGGTCCCGTACTGGCGCGTAACCCAGAATTTGCTGATTTGCTCTTAGAACGAGCTGTTGGAAGCGCGATTGCGAGCGTAGATGACGAGTTAGCAGTGCGCTATGCCACCTGGCGAAGGAGCCTCCTTAAGTAGGTTACAATTAGGTGTTGCATCCGCAGCACAACTCATAGAACCTCTGTTTAGCACCACAAACAAGTTCGTTTGCGAGTCTTACGTCAGTCTTCTGATAAGCACCACGAGACACGCATCTATGTCTCGATTGGTATAACTATGTCTACGTTCCGTAATTTAGGTGTTACTCCTGCGCTCTGCGAGGCTCTCGAAGCCGAAGGCAAGACCGCTCCATTCCCTATTCAAACCGCCACCCTGCCCGATGCCATAAAGGGACGCGATGTCCTAGGCCGCGGCCAGACCGGCTCTGGAAAGACCCTGGCATTTGGTTTAGCGATGCTCACGCGCCTCAATGGCCGTACCGCTAAGCCCCACAAGCCACTTGGTTTGATCCTCTCTCCAACCCGCGAACTCGCCGTGCAGATCAACGATGTTGTGGCTCCATTAGCCCGCAAGATTGGCCTCTCCTCTCAGGTCGTCGCCGGCGGCCTTTCTTACATTGGTCAGATTCAATCCCTTAAGCGCGGCGTACCAGTAATCGTCGCTACCCCGGGCCGTCTTATGGACCTGCTCGAGAAGAAGCACATCGACCTCTCGGATGTCATGATCACTGTTCTCGATGAGGCAGATCAAATGGCAGATATGGGATTCCTACCTGTCGTCAAGGAGATCCTTTCACTCACGCAAGAGGGCGGACAGCACCTTCTCTTCTCTGCAACTCTCGATCGCGATGTTGATTCGCTGGTTAAGCGCTTCCTCAAAGATCCAATTACTCACTCTTTAGAAAATGAGAAGTCACGTGCGGCCGATATGACCCACCACCTTCTTCTCCTTGATCAACAGCACAAAGATGAGATCTCTTCTCAAATCGCAGCTCGCGATGGACGCACAATCTTCTTCGTCCGCACAAAGCACGGTGCAGATAAGCTCGCCGAGAAGATGCTCCGCAGTGGCGTACCGGTCGGCGTTCTACACGGCGGAAAGTCACAAGGACAACGCACTCGCGTTCTCAAAGCTTTCAAGGATGGTCGCGCTTCAGCGCTGGTCGCAACAGATGTAGCAGCACGTGGAATTCACGTAGATGATGTCTCACTTGTTGTGCACGTTGATGCACCAGCAGATCACAAAGATTATCTCCACCGCGCCGGCCGTACCGCTCGCGCTGGAGCAACAGGCACCGTAGTAACTCTCGCTACTCACAAGCAGAAGAAGGCGGTCTTCGGTATCACGAACCGTGCTGCTGTGAAGTTGATTGAGAACCAAGTACGTCCTGGAGATTCAAAGTTGCAAGAGATCACCGGCGCACAAGAGCCATCAGGTATCCCGATTGAGGTTGAGGCCGAGAAGCCATCACGCAATGATCGCAAACCCGGTAGCCGCAGTCGTTCAAATGATCGCGGAAATCGCGATGGAAACTTCAAGCCACGTAAATCTGGTGGAGGTCGTTTCGAAAGCCCTGCTAAGGCTGAAGGTAGCGAAGAGCG
>DAIMCZ010000069.1:0-4498 GCA_036726125.1 Candidatus Nanopelagicaceae bacterium | reverse complement strand
GGCCGCCGTTGTTGTCGTAGATTCCGCCGAAGTAGACCATATCTGGGTTCAATGGTGCGATCTTCTGGAAGAGAGCGGTGTAATCGCTCTGCGTTGCATCCCAACCCTGACCTGCAGGACCGCTTGAAAGAACCTTCAAGCCGATCTTGTTAGCCTCAGTTGTGAAAGCTTGAGCAACACCTTGACCGTAGGTCTGGGTATCGTTCAAAACATAAACGCTCTTTACTCCAATTGATTGTGCGAATTGAGCGGCAGCTGAACCTTGATTGTCATCGGTGGTGCAGACACGTGCATAGTTACGAACGCCTGTTGGATAGTAAACATCTGGCTCACCTGGGCTCCAGGCCTTTGTAAGTCCTGGGTTGGTGTTTGCCTGTGAAACCATCAACATTGGGCCCTTAGGATCTTGGTTCAGAATTGGAACCTCAATCTTGGCGCAACCTGAGTTGTATGTACCGATTACAGCAATTTCTGCCTTGTTTGCAACGTGCTGTTGTGCATTCTGTGCGCACTTACCAGCATCCCATGCACCAGCTGTAGCTGTTGCATCGTCGTAATACTTAAGAGTGATTGAGTACTTGCCAACCTTGCCGCCGATCGACTTGAGGTACAGAGCGATCGCCTTGTTGGTTGAGTCATTTGAATCGAATGAAGAACCTTGAAGAGGAACGTCAGTTGCGATTACAAGTGTCTTAGTTGCTGCTGCTTGTGATGGAACTGCTGCTGCAACAAATGCAGTCGCGACCATGGAAGCGGCTGCAACGACACTAACTACGCGAGTGAGTTTTGTCATTGTTACCTTCCTGTTTTCTTTGTCCCGGGACAGGGAGGAGTGAAGGCTACCTTCCACTTCCCTCTTGATCAAGACTTATCGCCACAAAACGGGCATCACTTTATTGTTACAAAGAGTCTAAATCGTGTATTACTTATCTGGGACGGCATCTGGAGAGATGACGGCCAGGGCAACATCCTTCATTGAAATGCGACGATCCATGGCAGTGCGCTGAATCCAACTAAAGGATTCGGGCTCCGAAAGGTTCAGGGTCTTCATCAATATCCCCTTCGCACGATCAATAATCTTCCGGGTTTCTAGCCGCTCCTGGAGATCTGAGACCTCATTTTGGAGGGCCTTCTGCTCACGGTGGCGGCTAACAGCGATTTCGATCGCAGGAACGAGATCCGAGATGCTGAAGGGTTTGACCACATAGGCCATCGCCCCAGCGTCGCGAGCGCGCTCGACCAACTCACGCTGGCTAAATGCGGTAAGCATCAGGACGGGAGAGATCTCAATAATCTGCTCGGCCGCGGAGATTCCATCGAGCTCGGGCATCTTGACGTCGAGGATGGCGATATCTGGCAGGTGCTCCTTGGCGAAGGCGATCGCCTCCACGCCGTTGGTTGCCTCAGCAACTACCTGATAGCCAGCTTCGGTGAGCATCTCTACGAGATCAAGGCGAATGATCGCCTCGTCCTCGGCGACGAGGATGCGCAAAGGAGCGCTGGGTGCAGCGCCTTTGCTTTCAGACTTTGTCATGTGCCTCGAGTCGGATTTGAACCGACACTGTGCGGATTTTGAGTCCGCCCTCTCTACCGTTGGAGTACCGAGGCGCTCTCCCGACTACGCGAGCGCGCCGGGAAGTTCTGAGTATAACGGTAGGAAATTAGCTCCGATAAGCGGGGGCTACTCCGTTGATGGCATCTCCAACAATATGGACGCGGAGCGCATTAGTAGAGCCAGGAATTCCTGGAGGGGCACCAGCAATGATTACGACAGGCTCACCCTTAGCGACTCGGCCGGACTCAATAAGGAGGGCATCTACCTGCTTCACCATCTCGTCGGTGTGGCTGACGATTGGGATAATCAACGATTCAACGCCCCATGAGAGAGCGAGTTGGTTGTAAACGGGTACCTCTGGGGTCAGTGCAAGGATTGGAATTGCAGAGCGCAGGCGCGAGATGCGACGAGCGGAATCGCCACTCTGTGTGAAGGCAACCAGGTACTTGGCCCCGACTATCTCCCCAACCTCTTTCGCAGCCTTGGTGATGGCCCCGCCTTTGGTGACTGGGTTGTGACCTAGAGGGGCGATCTGATCGAGCATCGCCTCTTCGGTGCGAGCGATGATGCGGGCCATGGTCGCTACGGCTTCAATTGCGAAGGCTCCAACGGAGGTCTCTCCGCTGAGCATCAATGCATCTGCACCATCGAGAACCGCATTTGCGCAGTCGGTAGCTTCGGCGCGCGTAGGGCTGGAATTTACGATCATGGAATCGAGCATCTGAGTAGCCACAATGACTGGCTTAGCGGCGGCGCGGGAAAGTGCGATGCAGCGCTTTTGAACGATAGGGACCTCTTCGATAGGCATCTCGACGCCAAGATCGCCACGAGCAACCATGATGCCGTCAAACGCGGCAACGATCTCTTCCAAATTATCGACGGCTTGTGGCTTCTCGATCTTTGCGATCACCGGACGGCGAATTCCCTCTTCATCCATAATGCGATGGACGTCGTCAATATCTTTGGCGTTACGTACGAAGGAGAGCGCAATAAAGTCCGCGCCTGCGCGCAGACCCCAACGCAGATCATCCATATCCTTCTCAGAGAGCGCAGGGACAGATACTGCAACACCAGGAAGGTTGATTCCCTTGTTATTGCTGACAAATCCTGGCTGAATCACCTTGGTGACGACATCATTTCCGTTTACTTCGACGACTTCGACGGTAACTTTTCCATCGTCGATCAAAATGCGATCCCCAGGTTTGCAATCCCCTGCTAGGCCCTTATAGGTAGTTCCGCACTTTTCCTTTGTACCTTCAACCTCATCGGTGGTAATTGTGAAGATATCTCCGCGCGCTAGTTCGTGGGGACCATCTTTGAAGCGAGCTAGGCGAATCTTTGGACCTTGTAGATCTACCAAGATGGCAACCGGACGATCAGCGGCAGCGGCGGCAGCGCGAACTAAGTCGAGACGGTTCTGGTGCTCGTCATAACCTCCATGAGAGAGGTTGAGTCGAGCCATATTCATGCCCGCGGCAATTAACTCCGCAACCTTCTCGGGGGATTCAACGGCAGGACCCATCGTGCATACAATTTTCGCTCTTCGCATATCGTCAGCCTAAGCCATCTCTTCGGGGAATCCGAGCGGATTCCAGTTTATGGTGGTGAACAGTTACCTTATTCGTGCGGGATTTTATCGGTAAGTTGCCGACTAAACGGTCAGCGACCTATCGGTAGGCAGGATTGGCGCTGGTAGCCCAGTCTCCCCCACTAAATATTCATCTACCGCAGCCGCTGCGCTACGCCCTTCGGCGATAGCCCAAACAATCAGCGATTGTCCACGGCCAGCATCGCCACAGACGAAGATTCCCTCTTCGCTCGTCGCAAAGTTCTCATCACGCTTAACATTTCCCCGCTCATCCAGGACGACTTCGAGTTGAGAGATGAGCTCAGACTTCTCGGGGCCAAGGAATCCCATAGCAAGGAAGACTAGGTCGGCCGGAATCTCGCGTTCAGAGCCCTCGACCTTCTCAAACTTTCCGTTGACGAATTGCGTTTCGACAAGCTTCAGGGCCTTGAGGTTTCCATCCCCATCCCCTATGAACTCCTCGGTTGAGACGGCATAGAGGCGCTCTCCAGCCTCTTCATGAGCGCTACTAACGCGGTAGATCATGGGATATGTTGGCCATGGCTGGTTTGCAGGACGCTCCTCGGTAGGGCGCGGCATGATCTCGAGTTGAGTCACACTTGCAGCGCCTTGACGAATCGCGGTGCCGAGGCAGTCAGCGCCTGTATCTCCGCCACCCAAAATTACAACGTGCTTACCATGAGCGTTGATAGGCGGTTCGGTTGAAAGTTCGCCGAGACCTTGCTTGTTACCCCAAGGCAGGTACTCCATCGCTTGATAGATCCCTTTGTTCTCTCGCCCGGGAACTGCGATATCACGCCAATTCGTCGCTCCCATTGCGAGTACGACGGCGTCATATCTATTACGAAGTTCATCGCCGGTGATATCTACACCCACGTTGACCCCAGCACGGAAGCGAGTTCCCTCGGCCTCCATCTGAGCAATACGGCGATCAACGATGGACTTCTCCATCTTGAATTCCGGAATTCCGTAGCGCAGCAAGCCGCCGATGCGATCGGCACGTTCGTATACCGCGACAGTGTGGCCAGCGCGCGTCAACTGTTGAGCGGCGGCGAGACCAGCGGGGCCTGAGCCGACAACCGCAACAGTCTTGCCTGTCAGGCGATCTGGTGGAAGTGGTACGACGAGTCCACCGCTAAAAGCTTCTTCGATAGTCCGTAGTTCAACCTGCTTAATAGTTACAGCATCGGCGTTGATACCGACTACACATGCAGTTTCGCAGGGAGCAGGACACAAGCGACCTGTGAACTCTGGGAAATTATTTGTGGCATGTAATCGATCGATCGCCTCACGGCGCTCACCACGCCAGATGAGATCGTTCCACTCTGGAATCAGGTTGCCGAGCGGGCAACCTT
>DAIMCZ010000068.1:0-4500 GCA_036726125.1 Candidatus Nanopelagicaceae bacterium | reverse complement strand
ATGATCGTCGGATTAAGTCGAGCGCTTCCAAGTTCGATGTATGCGGGGTTAACGGCGAATGGAGTTTCGGCTGCGCAAGCGCACCAGATCGCGAACCTGCCTGTCGTGGGTAGCCTCTTCGCATCCTTCTTGGGATACAACCCACTTCAGAGTTTGCTGGGAAGTCAGGCTGCAACGCATGTGACCAATGCACAGTGGGCAACGCTGACGGGCAAGCACTTCTTTCCCAATCTCATCTCACAACCATTTCATCATGGATTGGTGATTGTTTTCACGATGGCGCTCGCAATGGCCCTCGTTGGCGCAATATTCAGCGCTCTGCGCGGCACGCGTTACCTGCATGACCTACATGGCAAGAAGGCTTAAGCCCGTCAACTAAACTTGCAACATGTCCGACCTCACGATCGATGCTATTAAGGCGCGCTGGAACGATGTTCTAGACGCCGTGCTCGATCGCGATCGCATCGCATGGTTAGCTTTCTTTGATGCTCGACTCGTCTCTGTTGAAAACCACGTGATCACAATCAGTTTCGCCGATGTTGTAAAACTTGGTGGTGACCATAATTTTTCGATGGCGCGCAACCCAAAACATTTAGCGCTCTTGCAAGAAGAGATCGCTCACGTATTTGGTCAGTCATTTGAGGTACACGAGGTATGAAGCGCCTTATTCTGACCCTAGCTCTTGCGATCACCATGGTTGCAAACGTAGCATCAGCTACGACCACCCCTGCAAAGATTGATGCGCTGGGGCCGGGCAATCGAATCCACGGAATGGATATCAGCTATTACCAACATCCCGGTAACTCCAATATCGATTTCAAGAAGATGTATGCGGCCGGAATTCGCTTTGTAATTATCAAGGGCGGCGACAGCATTGATACCTACGATGCGCAAGCCGTTCGGTACATGATCCCCGATCGCAAAGCAGCACAGGCCGCGCTGATGTATACCTCTTTCTATTATTACGCCACGTTGCCGAACGCCAATGATCAGACGACCATCACCAACGATGCAAAGGCACAGGCTCAAAAGGTGATCTGGCGCATCGCCTCGCTTGGTGGGTATGGGCGACGTGATCTCCCGGTCGCCTTGGATCTCGAGAACAACTGTATTTCGTATAACTCAAGCGGTTGTGCGCGGTATGCAACTCCTCCCAATATCTCGCTCTGGGCGCAGACCTGGCTCGACACAGTCGCGGCGGCGACTGGACGCAAGCCCTTTATATATAGCTATCCGCAATTCCTTGAAACGGCGATGGCACGCTCTGTAGCGCTGCGCCAATATCCATTGTGGCTCGCCCACTACTCCGTCGATCCTGCCGTCACCACCAATCAACCTAATGCGAAGACCGTAGGATGTTACGCAGACTCGTGGACCAACCAAGATTGCACAACGCAGTGGCAGATCTGGCAGTACACCTCGTGTGGAATCGCTGGAAAGTATGGCGTTCCAGGTACTCGGGTGGACCTCAACGTCTTCTACGGAAATAACAACGATTTCTTAAAGTTGGTTCGTGGACTCTGGCAACCCGATAACACAGAGATGTTGCCCATCAACGAGACAACGGCAACCGCAGTCACGGCTCAATCCGCGGGGACGACCAACGACCCCGTCCTCTTTTATGTAAATGTCTCGCGTCCAAATCTAACCCCCGTCGTTACCGGCTCTGTCACCTACACTCCCGCATCAACCTTGATGAGCGCCGGCGTGCAATCCATCACCCGTAACTCATCTGGGTCGTGGCTGATCAAGATCACCAACCTCCCCGCTGGCAACTATGTCGGAACCATCAACTTCACAGACCCCTCTGGAACCGAAGCTCCTTCGCAAGCCCCAGTCGTCTTTACCGTTGCGCCTCCCCCAGCTCCCTCACCGACTCCTGTTCGCACAGGTCCAGCGCTACCTTCGCCAACCCCATCGCCTAAACCCAAGCCCACTCCCGTCGACACCTGTGCAGGGCAAATCCGCAATTAAAGTAGGCTAAATCCATGACGAGAATCTTGGTTACAGGCGGCGCTGGATATATCGGTTCAACGGCCACGGCAATATTGCTCGAGCGTGGTCACGAGGTCGTTGTCTTTGATGACCTATCTATGGGCCATGCAGATGCAGTCGATTCTCGTGCCACCTTTGTGCAGGGTTCACTCCTCGACCCTGATGCCCTGCGCAACGCGCTGGCGGGTTGCGAGGCGGTCATCCACTTCGCGGGCAAGTCCCTCGTCGGGGAATCTGTCGAAAAGCCAGAGCTCTACCATCACGTCAACGTCGATGGCACCCAGAACCTGCTCGATGCAATGGCTATCCACGGCATCGACAAGATCGTCTTTTCATCCTCAGCGGCGACCTACGGCCAACCGGTTGATGACCCAATCACTGAAGAGTCGGTAGCTTCGCCAACAAATCCATATGGTGCCTCGAAACTTGCGATCGACACGATGATCAGCGCATCGGGGATCAGCGCGATCTCGCTGCGCTACTTCAATGTTGCAGGTGCTTATCAGTCAAGCAACGGTTGGTTGGCAGAGCGTCACAATCCCGAGACGCACCTCATTCCACTCGTCTTGCGGGCAACTGAGAGCAACCCGCTCAAAATATTTGGAACCGATTGGGATACGGCCGATGGCACCTGTATCCGCGACTACGTACACGTCGTTGATCTCATCGAAGCCCACATCTTGGCGTTGGGTGCACTTAAGTCACACGTGCACGAGATCGTTAACTTGGGCAGTGGCGGTGGCTACTCGGTCCGCCAAGTGATTGCTGCGGCCGAATCCGTACTCGGTCGACCAGTACCTGCAGTTGAAAGCCCACGCCGCGCTGGAGATCCTGCAACGCTTGTGGCCTCGATTGTTAAGGCGAAATCTCTACTCGGATGGGAACCCACCCGAGATCTAGAGACAATGATCAGCGATACTGTTAAATCGCAGGCTCAATAGAGCGGACTTCTACTCCGCCAATTGCATTTAATACCTCGAGGAGATCCGTTGGATCGCTGCCAGGAATCGCAACCGTAATATCGTCGATTCCCTTCCCATCTTCACTCTTGATGGTGACTAGCGAACGAATATCTCCGCCAGCAAAACCGATCGCAGATGCAACCGCGCCGAGTGAACCGGGGCGATCGGGAAGAGCAATCTGTAACTTAAATATAGCCATGATTAAACCGTCACAATCGAGTTGCCTTGAATCGCAACTTTGATAGAAGCCAATGGTGCCGGAGGTGGACCTGCTAGCACCGCGCCGCCGTTGGCAGGGTCGAACTTACCACCATGGCAGGGACAGTCGAGCGTATTTCCTGAAGGGTTGTAACCAACCGTGCAACCTTGGTGAGTGCAGGTCGCCGAGTAAGCGAAGACACCAGCCTTGGTGCGGAAGAGGTAAGCCGGTCCGCCATCAGGCGCAGTGAATTGCATATTAGAACCGACAGGAAAGGCGGAGAGGTCCACGATCTTTGTGCCGGCCTTCGGGGCGGGAATCGACTTCTTCAAACCGCCGGCAGCGAGCGCAGCGATAACAGCCGTAACGCCCACGCCGAGCATCTGCACAACTTCACGCCGATCTGTGAGGTTAGGAATCGGGTTCTTGCGAGCTTTGACGCCAGCCTCCTTGCGAACCAAGAAGAAGAGGGCGATCCACATAACGAGGTATGCCGTATCTGAACCGAGGAAATATGGATAGACGTGCCACGTGACCGACAACCAGAGGATCGTCGAGATGCTGGCACCTGCGATGATGGCAGCCTGTAGCGCCACACCGGAAAGAACCGCGATTCCGACGGCTAGTTCGCCAAGGAGGATCAACCAACCCACCTGGGTGGCGTGCTCGATCATGTGCTTGAGAATGAAGCTCAGGGGTGAGTTCTTGGCATAACCAGTGATCTGGGCACCGATATAACCTGTTGAGGCCTTATCAAAGAACTTAGCGTCAGATGCCTTCTGGAGGCCTCCGTAGAGCCAGGTGCCGCCCAACATGAGGCGAAGAACGCGGGTACCGGTTGATTGTGTGCGCCAAGAATCAGCGATTGAAAAGCGAGCCATTGTGTCCCTTCGGTATTACCTGAGCATACCGAGTGAACCTTAAATTCTTGGCTGTGAGATGGCTCCCTGACTTGGACTCGAACCAAGAACCTGCCGATTAACAGTCGGCTGCTCTGCCAATTGAGCTATCAGGGACTATGTGGCACTTAAGGTCGGAATCCTAGCAAGATCTAGCCATAGCGCTAAATCCACTAGGGGTCAGGGTCTATAGATCCCCGATCGCAAGGTCCTTCTGGGCCCGTCTTTCGGCCTCTTTGGCGACCAAGGCCCCAAAGATCTCGGTATAGCGCTCGCCCTCCTCGACGGGGTTGATGCGCTGCAGGGTGGACTTAATTTCGGCGATCTCGCGGCTAAGGGCAACCTCACGCAGGCGGGCAATAATGCTGGCCACATAGCGCTCTGAAACTTCACCATCTGTGCGAATCGGCTCCACAATCAACTCGGTGATCAGGCCGCGCAGGTT
>DAIMCZ010000067.1:1263-4758 GCA_036726125.1 Candidatus Nanopelagicaceae bacterium | reverse complement strand
TCTACTTCGCAAATCCACTTCTGACTTTAGGGTCGAAATCTGTCAATCAAGTACAAGTTACTGATCCGATGGGAATGGTTATCACCTCGACGAATAACGTCGTTAAGGGAAGCACCCTCTCCAATGTATTGCAGCCCTCAATGGTAATGGCAGGTACGTACAAGGTTGGATTTCGCGTGGTGGCACAAGATGGGCATGTGATTACTGGCAGCTTTAATTTCACGGTCGGCGCTACGAACAAGAGTGTGGCAAAAATCAAGGTACCCAAATCGGGCGTAACAACCTTCACCGCGGTGGCCACTGGCCAAGGAGTTCTTGATGGAGTTGGTTCCCCGACCGATAAAGCAACCGGTAGGTTCACAGTGAACTTCTCTACCGATACCTTTTGTTACCTGATCAGCGCCAATATCAAGGATGTCACAGCCGCCCACGTCCATGCCGCCAGCCAAAAAAATCTGACGATCTCAGACGAGATCTTTCTCCCGCTGGACCTAGCCAGCATCAATGCAAAACAGCCCGTCTGCCAAAAGGAGGACGGGCAGACGCTCGCCACCCTGGTCAGCAACTGGCGGAACTACCTCTTCATGTTGCACACCAAGAGGTATCCGAATGGAGACGTCGCAGGAGGTTTGCGAAAGGCGGCGGGGTAGAGAGATGCTTCGGAAAATTCACTCTTCCCTCGCAGCCTCGACGGGTTAAATTCCAAAGAGACCTCTATTATAAAAACATGGCTACTTTGAACCCACAGGCAATCGACGGCGCAACAGCGAAGAAGTTACGCCGCCTCAATATCTACGCAGCGATTCTCCACTTTGGTTCTGCGATCGCGATTCTTTCGCTCACTAACTCTTTTTCACTCCCGATCATCGCGAATTACATTCAGGGTGACCCTGGAACTGCCGGCTACCAAACCATTGTTTTGGGGCACGACCCCGTCGGATTGATGTGCGCGCTCTTCCTATTTCTCAGCGCCGTGGCGCACCTATGGATCGCATCCAACAAGGGTTTCGGAATTTATCTCAAGGATCTTTCCTACAATAGAAATATCGCACGATGGGTTGAATATTCGATCTCGTCATCGATCATGATCGTCTTGATTGCACAACTCTCATCGATTCGCGACATCATCACGCTCGCCGCGCTCTTCTTCACCAACGTCTCAATGATTCTCTTCGGGTGGTTGCAAGAGAAGTATGAAGCTCCCGGCGGGGGAATGCTGCCGTTCTGGTTTGGTTGCATTGCAGGGATCGTTCCGTGGGCCGCGATTGTCTTCCTTCTGATCGCACCAGGCGAAACCAGTGGTGCACATGCCCCAGGCTTCGTCTACGGCATCATCGTCACCTTATTCATCTTCTTTAACTGCTTTGCGTTGAACCAGTACTTTCAATACCGTCAGGTCGGCAAATGGAAGGACTATCTCTACGGCGAGCGGGTCTACATCACGCTCAGTTTCGTCGCTAAATCTGCTCTCGCGTGGCAGATCTTTGCTGGTGCTCTAGCTCAATCGCACTAGTACCGATGGAGAAGGACCACCCTTACCGCGGTCGGCAGGCCCTACTGACGAGCAAGCATCACAAGTTAGAGCTCATTGCGCCTGCCTTTCTGCAGTCTGTTGGACTCCACGTCGATGAGGTACCGCTCGATACCGATCAACTCGGAACATTTAGCGGGGAGATAGAGCGGCACTTTCCACCCTTAGAGACGGCCATTGCAAAGGCGCGTTTAGGTATGAGCGAGCGAGGTACTTCCCTCGGAATTGCGTCAGAGGGCTCGATTGGTCCAGATCCCCTCGTTCCATTTATCACGGCAGATATCGAACATTTGGTGCTAGTCGATGATGAGCGCGGGATTGTCATCAGCGAGGTCTATCGCTCGCTCGATATTCGAGCGGCTCAGATAGAGATCGCACCTGAGGCAGATTTATCTGAGTTCTTAGCGCGCGCGGATTTTCCGCATCACGCGTTAATCGTCCGTCCTAGAGAAGGCGATACTTCCCGAGTAATCAAGGGAATTACTGACCTAGCGCAATTGCACACCGCCATCGCATCTTGTGCGAAGGAGTCAAAGACAGGATTTGTTGTCATCGAATCGGACCTGCGTGCCCATCACTCGCCATCGCGGGGCAGGAACATTGAGGCTGTTGCGCGCGCCCTCGCGGCCCGAGTAAGCCGCCTCTGCCCTCAGTGCCACACCCCTGGTTGGGGGAGAGTCGGGTACGAGAAAGGGTTGCGCTGCGGAACCTGTAACACCTTGATTCCTGAAGCAATTAAGCAAGAGCTCTTGGGGTGCACTCTTTGCGATCACAAGGAAGCAGGGGAGATCGTGGCTCAAGTAGCGGATCCCAGCATCTGCCCACAGTGCAATCCCTAGCCTTAGCCCTCGGGAGTATTCACTCTGAAGCCACATACCTGAAAGTTTGGCACGCTATATTGCTCGAGTGATCGTCGATGTAGCTCTCTATCAAAATGGTCAGCGAGTTGATGGGCCAGAAGATATCTCTGACCTGGTTGATGTTGCTCGCCGCGATGGAGGTTTTGTCTGGCTCGGAATGGCAGAACCATCGCAAGCAGAGTTCGATATGGTGGTCGGCGAGTTAAATTTCCACCCTCTTGCTGTTGAAGATGCCATTAATGCTAAGCAACGCCCAAAGTTAGAGGACTACGACGGGCTCACTTTCTTCGTTATCAAGACCGTCTTCTTTGATAAAGCGGCACAAGAGATCACGACCGGAGAGTTGCTCTGCTTTATTGATCAACATTTCATTGTGACTGTTCGCCACGGTGAAGGTCATCCATTAACGACCATTCGCCACGATTTAGAGCACAAGCCAGAGCTATTGAAAATGGGTCCCTTCTCGGTTGTTCACGCTGTCGCCGATCGCATCATCGATGGATACACCAACATTGCAAATATGCTCGAGCAAGAGGTTGTTGCAGTTGAAAATAAAGTCTTTACCGGAAAGCGTCAGACCTTCTCGGAAGAGATCTACTTCCTAAAGCGTGAAATTATTGAATTTAAGCATGCGATCGAACCTTTGATCGTTCCCATCAGTCGATTGCATAGCGGTTCAGTGCTTTCTGTCCCGGCTGGACTCAAGCCATTCTTCCGCGACACCGCGGACCACTTAATACAAGCCTGCGAACAGGCAGCAGGACTCGATGCTCTCATCACCTCGGTGCTGCAGGCAGACCTTGCCCACATTCAAGTACAGCAGAATATTGATGTACGTCGCATATCAGCTTGGGTAGCACTCGCATCTGGTCCAACCATGCTCGCTGGAATTTATGGCATGAACTTTCACAACATTCCAGAGTTGAGTTTCAAATACGGTTACTACGTCGTCCTTGGAGTGATGGCGGGTCTAACAGGATTCCTCTTCAGAGCATTTAGGAAATCGGATTGGTTGTAAATCAACTAGTTTTTACTGTTGAGGCCTCATAAATCGCGGTCACCGATCGTTTTAGGGTCGAGTTAAATTCTTCATCGCTCTGTTGA
>DAIMCZ010000067.1:0-1163 GCA_036726125.1 Candidatus Nanopelagicaceae bacterium | reverse complement strand
GATGCATCAAGTTGAACATCTCCTCTTCGTCACTATAACTAGAGGGAGATATCCCGTACAGGCCCAAGGCCTTTGGCGTACTACCGCCGCTTTGATCCAACGCAGCGATAAAACCCGTACCGCTGCGCATCCGCTCGTACTGCTCGATGTTCATAGTGCACTCCGTTCCCTAGTCGGAGAAGGTAACTATGCGCTCAAAAATTTCCTCGACTCTTGATGGATCAACATCACCGGATCGTCCCAATTCGCACGAAGCGCCCGCGGTTGCCGTTCCGTACTGCAGGGATAACTTCCAATCAATCAGGTCAAGATTGGAGAGATTTCCTTGCTCTTCGCACTTCAGGATGAATCCCGCGGCCATGGCGTCGCCTGCCCCCACCACACTCTTCACTGATACGTCTGCAGCTGGAACAAATATGGTCCTGCCCTTGTATGCGAGGGCGCTGCCGAGCGCTCCGGCGTGGACGATTGCTACCTTCGCACCTAACTCACACAGACGCAACGCCGCACTTTCGGCTCGCGCCCGCCCATCTTTATCTTCCCCTGCGAAGAAATCTTCTGCCCCTCCGCTGATGACCGATTCTGCCTCATCGAGATTAGGAGAGACGATATCTGCTCCATGTGCGATAGCCCAGGCTAGAAAGTGTGGTGCGGTATCAAAGAAGATCAAGTTATTGTGACGGTGAACCGTGTCGATTAACTGAGCAATCTCTTCCTCATTAATGCCCTGGGGGAAACTGCCCATACTTGCGACAATCCCACCGGATTTCATCTCGCGTTCTAACTCATCCAAATAACTAGCCCACTCTCTCTTGGTAATGCGTGGACCTTCTTCATTGACGATCGTGACGACCGACGAGTGATCCTCGTGGTACATCGTCGCTACCCGAATATTTCCCTTGTATGTGGTGCTTGTATATTGCAAACCCTCTTCACTCAAGTACTTGAGGAATTGTGCGCTATCGAGTTCTCCAACTGGGACGAGTAAGGGTGCGACCTTTCCAAGTGAGTGTGCAACGCGAGCTACATCAATTCCTTTTCCACCTGCTCGCACTTCAGCAGAGGGGGTTCGCATGACGGCTCCTCGTTCGAAGTGAGCCATGTGCAGCGTTCTGGAGAAACAAGGATTCGGATTACATATCAACATATGTTTAATGTAGACC
>DAIMCZ010000066.1:0-4782 GCA_036726125.1 Candidatus Nanopelagicaceae bacterium | reverse complement strand
CCCGGTCGCCATTTCTCGCTAATGCTTGCAACGGCGCTAACTTCCTAAGTCCAAATGCAGCGTCATTGGTGGTTCGTAAAGCGATGTCCCGCGGTCAAGAGGGCTTCGTTGCAAATACTGCCATGGCAGGTGGCGGCGGTGGAATGGGAACGCTACAAGCTCTGCTCACCGAACTTTCGGGACTCAAGAAGCCTAAGGGATTTTTCAATCGCATCGTTCGTCGCACCTTAGGGTTGCGGCCTAAGAATCCTCCGAAGTATCGCATTCTCGTTGTGATGGCAACGAACCTTCCAGAAGCACTTGATGAGGCTCTGCTCCGCCCTGGTCGCATCGATCGCATGTATCGCGTTGGTTACCCAAGCAAGGCGGGGCGCGTGCGTACCTATCAAGGTTATCTAGCGAAGGTTTCCAACTCACTCACACCTGAAGAGATTGAGAAGCTGGCGGTCATCACTCCGTATGCGACTGGTGCGATTATTAAAGACACAATTAATGAGGCGTTGATTCTCGCAATTCGCGAAGGCCGCACCTCGATCACCTTCGCCGATGTTATTAAGGCGAAGCAACTCAAGGAGCTCGGTCCGGCCGAGGATGTTGAATATATTGAACGTGAACGCCACGCCGTTGCTGTTCATGAAGCCTGCCACGGAGTGATGGCTTACCTAGTTCGTCACCATATGGCTATTGATCTTGCGACTATCGAGAAGGGCTCAAACTATCTCGGCATGGTGGCATCGATTCCGCCAGATGATCAGTTCACACGGTGGCGTAGTGAGTACGAAGCAGACATCTTGGTTTCACTTGCCTCCCTTGCCGGAGAGCGCATGTTCTTCCAAGGCGATAATTCCTCTGGAGTTTCCGGCGATCTTGAGAGTGCCACAACGATCGCCAGCTTTATGGAAGGTCATTGGGGGATGGGATCGACTGTTAGTTCTCACGCCTCTAATCGCCGTTTTGAAGTCGGCGCTCCCGGAGGTGGAAAGCCGCAGGGTGATGACAACAAAGCCGTAAAGGGCATGCTCGCCGATCGCATTGAAGGAAACCTCGAAGGTCTGCTCAATAAAGCCGAAGAGATTTTGGCCCTCAACCGAGGCAAAGTTCTATCGCTGGCTCACGCACTTGAGATCCATAAGACGATCTCCGGCGAGGATGTCACTGCAGTGATGACTGGTGAAGTGGGACCGTTAGTAGATGGTCGTCCGTACCAGGATCCCGCCAAGATCGAGGAGATCGAGCGCTACCACGAGGCGGCGCTGCGAGCCCATCAGGGACATCAACGCCCTGAGATTTCGATTCCGATTTTTTAAGGCGGCTGGCTCTACTGGACGATAATTCGAAGTGAATTAAAAGGAGCGACGGAAGGTCGCCAAGTGGGCGTGACGTAGGTCTTCGAGCTCGGAATTTGATGCGTAGGTATTCTTAATGAAGAATGCAGTTGTTAGCCCGAAGGTAAATAGCAGTACTCTCATGATCTGGCTCATCGTTGAACCTCCTTTTAAGAGTAGGTTAGCCATGCAAGTTTGCCAAAGGTGGCTCGTTCGGAATACGTTAGGAAAACTCTGCGATAACTTCTTTCATATTACTGCGAGCAAAGGGAGAGCATGAACTCCGTTCAAGAAATAAAGGAGAGCGACCAACACATTTTGGATCGTGCCGCTTGGTATTCACTCTCTGGACCCCATGCTCACTTAGCCGAGATCCATGGCTTAGCACGTCGCTATCCGACAGACGTCTCGCCATTCAACGCGGTTGCGGATGAATCCAATTCGCAAGCCTGGTCTGATCTGCATCAATTAATCGGTGATGATGGATTTGCCATCGTCGTTGCGCAGGATTTCACAGTCCCTAATGGATGGAAGATCGAACAGAAATTTCCCGGAGTGCAAATGAGTGGAGAGGAAGTTATCGGGGTGAGCGATCCCGATTTGATTCCACTCACTACCGCGGATGTTCCTGAGATGCTCGATCTGATCGCTCGCGCACAGCCTGGGCCTTTCTTGCCCCGAACAATTGAACTCGGCGGATATTTGGGAATTCGAGTAGATGGAAAATTGGTTGCGATGGCTGGTAGACGCCTCAATCCACCTGGATGGGTTGAGATAAGCGCTGTCTGTACAGATGAGGAACATCGCGGCAAGGGTTACGCCGCCCGCTTGGTCTTGGCTGTCGCCGCCGGGATCCAAGAATCTGGCCAGATGCCATTTCTTCATACATCAGGCACAAATGTAAATGCGATTCGGCTCTACGAAAAACTAGGATTCAATATACGTGTCCGCGGGGAATTCAACATCCTCAAACCGGCTCGACTCTATTGAAAACTCTTCTGCGTGGGGGATTGCCTCTTGAGGGTTTTTGTTTGCATCCACGAGTCTGAATCCAACGCTTCGAATCACGTTTATTACGTCGGGTCCGCCGTGTTCGCGAATTTTCTTTCGCAGCCGGCTGGCGTGGGTATCGACAAGCTGATTGCTGCCTACGCCTTTCATCACTCCGATGGCTTCGAGGATCTGATTGCGAGTGAAGATGCGCTGCGGATTCTCCATTAGTAGTTGTAAGAATTGGAACTCTGTGTTGGTTAAATGTAGCTCTTTATCTGCAACGGTAAATTCGTGATTGCTAAGATCCATCTTCATAAGACCCCAGCTGAGAATATTCGCACGAGGCAGATGCTGGCCACTACCGCGCCGCATCTGCTGGACGATACGAGAACTCAATATATTGCTATCAATGGGCTTAGAAATGTAATCATCGGCTCCGGCGGCGATAACCATTTGCTCGTCAACTAATTCTCCACGTTTTGTAAGCATGATGATGGGAACTGTTGAGCTAGCGCGAAGCCAGCGACAGAGTTCAAGACTTTGGAGAGGGTTAATTGAGAAATGGATGAGTACCAGGCTGAAATCTCGTTGTTGAAAGATCTCTTTTGCTTCTCTACTTGTAGGGGTGTCATAAACAATAAAGCCCATGAGTTCTAAATGTAAACGAACTTCTAGGCGATCCTTTGGGTCATCTTCTGCCAATAGGACGTTAGTCGGAACGATCTGCGTGTCCTGATTTGTTTCCATTTTTCACCGGGTTAGAAACCCATATGCCTTGCGCGACTGCGCTTGGCTCTGGAGCACACCCTAGTGGCAAACCCCTCATGCTCCTGCACATCGTGAGTTGAACGTCAGAAAACACGTTGAGGGGTTGTAAGCGTAAAGGTAGCCATCTGCGAGATCAAAGAGAGTCTGCACTCCTAGCCTCCTACTTGGAGCCTAGATCTATCTCAGATCTGCTCCTGCACTCTGAAAGTGGAAGAGGCTCAACATGGATAAGTATTTCAAACGTTCTGCGCTGACTGTGGCGCTCCTTATTGTTTAAACATTGCAATTCTCCCCTCGGTTTCTAACGCAGCAACCAAGGTAAATCTAGGTTCGGCGATAAGTTTTGGAGTTCTAGGCGCCAGTACCGTGACAAATACAGGTTCTTCCGTCATCTCTGGATCTGCTGGAGGTTTAGTCGGAGTTACTCCGGGTAGCGCAATTACCGGATTTCCACCTGGCACTGCTACAGGAGGAATCGTTACCGGTTCTACCGCTCCTGGCCCTGCGGCCCTTATCTCTGCCCAAGCTGCTTACACCTCGGGAAGAAATCAAGTTCCGACAACCGTTATCGGCGCTGGCCTTGGAGGCTTAATCCTTGGAGAGGGCGCTTATGCTGTCCTTGGCTCTGCAACATTGGTGGGTAACTTGACCCTTAACGGGGGAGGAAACCCTAACGCGGTCTTTATCTTTGATACCGCCTCTGATTTAAGTACCGCCAGTGGAAGCACAGTCACGCTTACCAACGGGACGCAAGCGTGCAACGTTTTCTGGCTTGTGGGCACGTCCGCAACATTGGGAACATCTTCTACCTTTGTAGGGCACGTAATCGCGGGTATCGCCATTTCGGCCACCACTGCAGCTCACGTCAGCGGCTCACTCGTCGCGCTCACTGGCGCAGTGACACTTGACTCGAACACGATTACAAATGACAACTGCGCAACGGTGGTACCGCCATCAGTCGTGTCACCAGCGCAAACTTCCACGATTGACTCGGTAACTCCAGCCGCGTGTGTAACAAGTGGTCCTACAACGGTGACTCTCAATGGCAGTTTCCCAACACCGCTCACATCAGTTTCGATCAACGGAACTAATATCCCTACAACGAATTGGGTGCAATCGACCACAAAAGTGACAGTAACGACGACGGTGGCAAGTACTGCTCCAGTAACAATACAGTTATACAACGGGTCAATACCGCTGTTGGCAGTGCAGACATTTATCTGTGCACCTGCCGCTGTAGTTCCTATCGTTCCCGTAGTTGTTCCATCTGTACCGACTGTCACGACAGCCACAATCCACGTTATTAAGATCGTGAATAATAAGTACGGTGGCACCGCAGTTCCTGGCGACTTTCAAATCTCACTCAGACATTGGGGAGTAGATGTTGCAGGTAGCCCAGATGTCGGAATGGCCTCACCTGGCCGCACCTATATCGTGGCTCCCGGAACTTATGTGGTTGGCGAAGTAGATGGCGCTCTCTTCTCGAAGTACATCAATAGCTTCGATATCCAGAACCAAACCACCAACTTCATTGATGTAAAGGCGGGAGACGACATTACGGTGGTTCAGACGAATACCGAACTCGCTGTCCCAACGGCAGTAGTCCCACCCGTTACACCTACACCTCCTGCAACTACTACCGGGGTGGCCCTTGTTCAGATATATCACATGAACAATTTTCAAGAGACGTTGGCGA
>DAIMCZ010000065.1:0-4901 GCA_036726125.1 Candidatus Nanopelagicaceae bacterium | reverse complement strand
TGGAAGATGTAATCCTCCATGTTGAGCGCCTGTACGCGGTTGGCAAGGTTGCCCTTTACCTTCTTTTCATAACCGGCGTACGAGTGAACGACATACCAATCGCCTGCGGCCGTGCGCAGCGCGCGACGGAACTCAGCATTTGGATCGTTCTCATCTTCAACTTCAGCAGAAACCTCTTCGTCGATTGCAGCGAGCGCATCAACGGTTCCGACCTCTTCATCGGCAACAATCTCTTCGACAACTGGCTCTAGGACCGGAGCTGCCGTGAGAGCAGCTTCGAAGGCATCAACAGTTGTAGGAGCAGCAGCCTCAACGACTGTCTCTTCGAAAAATGGATTCTCTATTGTCATATCGCGCACCTATCCAAAAATCCAGAAAACGATCTTGGTGAGTGCAACATCGAGGATAGAAACAACTGCGATGATGAAACCTACGAAGACAAATACGACAGCTGTATATGTCGTAAGTTGCTTCTGTGTTGGCCAGACAACCTTGCGAAGTTCAGCGACAACCTGGCGATAGAACAGGTTGATGCGACCGAAGAGGCCAAGTTTCTCTTTGCCTTCTTCAGTATCGTGCTTCTCGTCGACCACTTGTGTTGCCTTTCCTATTACGTTGACCAATCTTGCAGGGCAGGAGGGACTTGAACCCCCAACCGCCGGTTTTGGAGACCGGAACTCTGGCCAGTTGAGCTACTGCCCTTCGAGCGTTGTGAAGACACGACTAATCGTGACCTAATGCAAGCGCCAGAACGAGGATTCTAGAGCCCAGCGGGGGTGGGAGCAAAACCGGCCGATCTGAGCTGGCACCCAGAGGAGGGCCACTTTTGGCATACTTCCCTGTATGAGCGCAGAAAAGCCCCGTATCTCAACCCGTATCGCCGCGATCGCAGAATCGGCCACTCTCGCAGTTGATGCGAAGGCAAAGGCCCTAAAGGCAGCTGGCAAGCCAGTAATCGGCTTTGGCGCTGGAGAACCCGACTTTCCTACCCCGGATTACATCGTTCAAGCGGCGGTCGATGCTGCGGGGAAGCCAGCAAACCACCGTTACACACCGACACCTGGTCTACCCGAGCTGCGCGAGGCGATCGTGGCCAAGACGCTGCGTGACTCAAACTATGTAATTACCGCAGATCAAGTACTTGTTACTAATGGTGGCAAGCAGGCTGTCTACCAAGCCTTTGCAACGATTATTAATCCGGGCGATGAGGTAATTCTTCCGGCGCCTTACTGGACCACCTACCCCGAGTGCATCAAGTTGGCAGGAGGAGTGGCCATCGAGGTGTTTGCCGACGAGACACAAAACTATTTAGTTTCTGTGGAACAACTTGAAGCAGCTCGCACCGAACATACGAAGGCGCTTCTCTTCTGCTCCCCATCAAATCCAACGGGTTCGGTTTACTCCCCGGAGCAAGTGAAAGCAATCGGTGAGTGGGCGTTAGAGCACGGCATCTGGATAATCGCCGATGAAATTTACGAGCACCTGCTCTATGACGGTGCTACAGCGCCGAGTATTCCTGTAGTCGTTCCTGCGATGGCAGATCGAACCATTATTCTTAATGGAGTTGCGAAGACTTATGCGATGACCGGATGGCGCGTTGGTTGGATGGTTGGTCCCAAGGATGTAATCAAAGCCGCGACTAATCTCCAATCTCATCTCTCATCAAATGTCTCCAACGTTTCTCAGCGCGCCGCTATCGCCGCTTTGACTGGTGATCTGACTGCAGTGCACGAGATGGGCGTAGCCTTTGATCGCCGCCGCAAATTAATCGTGGGCCTGCTCAATGAAATTCCTGGAGTCATCTGCCCAACACCTACCGGCGCCTTCTATGTCTACCCATCGGTGAAGGGCGTTCTTGGCAAAGAGATTCGGGGCAAGCGTCCGCAGACATCTGCTGAACTAGCAACCCTCATCCTTGAAGAGGCCGAAGTTGCAGCCGTTCCTGGAGAAGCATTCGGTCCATCGGGCTACCTGCGCTTTTCTTACGCGCTGAGCGATGCAGATATCGTTGAAGGAATCGCGCGCGTAAAGAAGTTGCTTTCGGAAGCGATTTAGAGCTCTACCCCTACAAAGCGCACTTCAGGCGTCAACGTAATTCCAAATTTTTCCTGCACGCGCCTCCGTGCACTTCTGGCTAGCGCGACGATATCTTCGCTAGTCGCTCCTCCACCATTAGTAATCGCCAGCACATGCCTTTCGGAGACCTTCGCTCCGTTAATGCCTTCGCCCTTAACGACACCTGCGTTCTCCATCAACCAAGCAGCGGGCACTTTTATTTGACCATCTGCTTGCGGCCAGCGTGGAGCGTTCGCCGGAAGTTGCTCCGCCTGCTCACGAGAAATAATCGGATTCACGAAGAAGGAGCCGGCCGACCAGTTCTGTTGGGATTCGTTATAGAGCATCCCCTTCTTGGCACGCAGCGCCAGTACAGCGGCGCGCAATTCGTGAGTAGATACTCGAGAGTCGAGCTCGACCCCAAGGGCGTCGGCTAACTCTTTGTATTTGATGGGAAGTGAAAATTCTCCGCGGCGCAATTGGAAAGTCACATCGAGAATGACGTAGCGATCTCCCGCACGTTTGAAAATAGAATCACGATAGCTGAACTCACACTGATCCGCGGTGAATGTCTTTGTTGCTTTCTCATGGCGATCATAAGTGCGCACGCGCGCAATAACCTCTGATACCTCGTGTCCATAGGCACCAATATTTTGAATTGGTGCGGCCCCTACAGTTCCGGGAATTCCGCTCAGCGACTCTAAGTTGGCTAACTTCTTGTCGAGTGTGAAAGCCACAAATTCATCCCAGTCTGTGCCCGCCGCCACTTGGAGCATTCCCCCGCTACATGCATCGATCTCATAAGAATTGCCTTGCGTAGCAACGACGATGACGGTTCCTTGAAAGCCCGCATCGCTCACAAGGACGTTAGAGCCACCGCCTAATATGAGAACAGGTGTTTGTGCGGCATCGCACTCCGCAACCGCAGCGATCAATTCTTCTTCGGTAGATACTCGTAGCACCTTCGATGCAGGCCCACCTACATGCAGGGTGGTGAGCTCCGAAAGGTTGGTCATGGCTTAAGGCTATCGGCGCTCTACCAAGATCTCGTTCTTCCCGCGGAAGCGATCCAAAATTCGATCGTAATTCTTCTTCGATTGCTCATCCCGGTAGGTCGGATCAGTGTCGTAGTAGCCGTGGTGGCGAGCCTGCTCGAGCGGCAGATCTATCTGCAACAAGTTCCCACGCGCTTGGCGCAGCCGGAGCGAAAACTCTGTATCGGCGTTGCGATAGTAGAGGGCCCTGATATTGAAGCCACCACACTCGAGTGCACTCTCGCGATTAAGTCCCATGAAGTAACTAAAGAGAACGTCGACTGGACCAGGCCCTTTATCTTCAACGCTGCGCCACTCATCCTCCACATTTACCAATCCGCCGTGCCAACCGACTGCGGCCCACTCCCCCGTCGCAAGTTTTTGAATCGTGGGAGTTACGGCATCGCCCAGGAAACGTGTGGATGGATCCATAATGATTACGTAGGGGGCTGGAGCGAATTTGAGCAGCGCATTTGCTGCTTCTCCCCAACCAACACCTTCCTGAACTTGGGTGACGAAGGTTCGCTTATCAAGCTGGCCTGCCAGGTCATGGAGCTCTGGCTTTCCGGAAACCAGGACCACGATGGCGCAATTTTCTGGAGCAAATTCCTTGATCGATTTAATAGCGAGAACAAGATCATCGATGAAGCCATCCGCAATGATCGCGATGGCACTTTCAAATGCTTTATCAGTAAATTTACGTACGTCACCTACGCGCGAGACGATCGGGAAGGGTGACTTTAATTTAAATTCAAAGCCATCGGCTACATCTAATACCTCGAAACCAAATTCGGCGATCTTGTTACGTAATTGATCGGCCAGCGCCCAGTCTTTCGCGGCGCGAGCAGCCAAGCGCGCGCGAGCAAGCTCTACAACCTCTTCTGGCGCGCTCATAGCAAAATTACGGCTTTAGCCATTCCTAAAACTTTGACCTCGTTGCAGATTGCCGTTAGCTCTAGCTTTGCAATCTCATCCGTCACTTCTACAACGGTGGCGCTGACAATCAATTCCACGTCAACTCCAGCGGGAACTACAACTGGCTTGGTGAAGCGAGCAGAGAACTCTCGAACCTTAGAACTGCAACCTGCCATCGCGCTGACATATTGACCAACTAAACCCATTGTGTACATGCCATGTGCAATTACATTTTCAAGACCCACCGATATTGCGAACTCCTCGTTCTGATGAATTGGGTTCTGATCTCCGCTGGCGTTGGCGTACGAAACGAGTGCGGCGCGATTAATGATGTAGCGCTTTTCGGGGAGAGCGGCTCCGACGACGAAGATGCTCATGCGCGAAATACCAAGGTTGACCAACTAGACACGGCAACTTCCCCGCCATTCAAGAGATCTGAACGAACGGTCACAATTTCATTTCCGGCGACAACACGAGCGCTCTCGATGGTCGAGTTACAGAAGATCTCCATGCCGGCAGTCAGTTGTTTGTTGATCAAGAATCGCTGATCTCCGTGCACAACCCGACTCCAATCCAAGCCAGACTCGACGAGGACAGACTGAGATTGCTCGAGCGAGATGGTGATCGCAAAGGTTGGTGGCGCGAGGTGCGTTTCTGGCTCGCCAAGAGCGCGCGCAAATGCCGCTATGGAATCAGAGGAGATTGTCGTGCTTGTGGCACCTACAAAGGTGCGCCCGACGAGGTCGGGGTTGAGCATTAATTAACGAGTTTCGCGGTGAACCGTCGAAAGCTTGCAACGTGGGCAGAACTTCTTGAGCTCAAGACGATCTGGATCGTTACGGCGGTTCTTCTTGGTGATGTAGTTACGCTCTTTGCACTCGACACAGGCCATAGTGA
>DAIMCZ010000064.1:0-4983 GCA_036726125.1 Candidatus Nanopelagicaceae bacterium | reverse complement strand
GTTCACCTCGTCGGCGGTATCTTGGGCGCACTCTTGATCGGTCTCTTCGGAACCGCAATGGTCAACGGTGCAAATGGCGTCTTCTACAAGGGTGGATGGACTCTCATGGGTCACCAAGCTCTCGCAGTTGTGGCTGTTGTCGTCTACTCCTTCGTCGTCACTTACATCCTGGCTCAAATCCTGGATAAGACGATTGGTCTGCGCGTCTCCGAAGAGGATGAGGCCACCGGCCTTGACCTCTCGCAACACGCAGAAACTGCCTACGAGTCCCCAACGTTCAGCGATGGATCTCGTTTCCTCTCTAACTTCACCTCAAGTAACTAATCCACTAAGGGGCCAAAATGAAACTCATTACAGCAATCATCAAGCCATTTAAGTTGGATGACGTTAAGAATGCACTCAACGCATTTGGTATCACCGGTATGACCGTCTCCGAAGCCATGGGCTTTGGACGTACACGTGGTCACACCGAGGTCTACCGCGGCGCTGAGTACACAATCGATCTCATCCCAAAGATTCGCCTCGAGGTCGTCGTTGACTCAGCAGATGCTGACAAGGTCATCGATGTAATCGTCAAGGCGGCATCCACCGGCGCAATCGGAGATGGAAAGGTCTGGTCAGTACCTGTTGACCATATCGTCCGTGTCCGTACTGGTGAGCGTGGAGTCGACGCAATTTAACTAATTGCTTAAGTAGGCTACCCGTATGGGTACCAGAGAGCGTCGTGAAAGATCTGATGCGAGTGATCGTGAACTCGTAGATCTCTTTCACGGCGCTCTTGCCGTTTCCGGGATCACTGAGCGGCAGATTGCTCTTGCCGCAGTTGGTGGCTTTGGGCGCGGGGAGTTAGCGCCCGGCTCTGATCTTGATCTCCTCTTCATCCACGTTGGATTAAACGAGAAGGTTCTCAGCGCCTTCGTTAAGGCGATGCTTAACCCACTCTGGAACGTGGGGCGGCAGATTGATTATTCGGTGCGGACCCGCGCCGAAACGAAAGCGGTCTCCCGTGGAGATATCAAGGTCATCTTTGGGCTCTTGGATATCAGACATCTTGCTGGCAACGAGAGCCTCACCACCTCGGTCGCCACAGATGGCGCTAGACAATGGCGGCGGAAGATTCGTACCTATCTACCCATGGTGCGTGCATCCATCGTGGAGCGAACTCGCTCCTTTGGGGAGCTCGCCTTCCTTTTAGAACCAGATATCAAGGAGTCTCGCGGAGGTCTGCGCGACATTACGACGATTCGGAATTTGGCGAAGAGCGAGTTCGTCCCGGTAGCTCTCGATCGTCTCGCTTCCGCAGAGGCTCTCTTTGCGCAAGTTCGGGATGTATTGCATGAAATTACACGCCGCTCACGCGATCAACTTCTTCTTACCGAGCAAGATGCTGTTGCTGCTGAGATGGGCTTTGTTGATGCCGATGCGCTAATGCTTGAGCTCTCAAGAGCGGCGCGCTCAGTCGACTATGTAATGCAGCTGACGTGGACTGAAATAGAGGAGCGTCTGCACCGCATCTCACTGCGACGGAGCAGGCGGGTGGCAATCGCTAAAGGATTAGAACGTTATCGCAACGAAATTAGCGTTATCGATGGCTACGACATCGCAGCCGACCCCGGAATTGGACTACGCGCTGCAGCCCTCGCCGCACAGCGTGGGGTGCGAATCTCTCTTGAGAGCGTCGTGCGGTTGTCAAAGGAGTACAGCCCGCTTCCCGTGCCCTGGCCACGACAGAGTCGCGAAGATCTCGTTGCTTTCATTGGCGCTGGAAGTTCAATGATCGATGTCTTTGAATCCTTAGATCAAGAGAATTTGATTGCGCGGTGGATCCCAGAGTGGAGTCATGTGCGCTTCCTGCCGCAACGCAATGTCTTGCACCATCACACGGTAGATCGTCACATGCTCGAAGTTGCTGTTCGTTCTGCTGGGCTCACCCGGGAAGTTCACAGACCCGACCTTCTCTTAGTTGGTGCCCTCTTTCACGACATCGGGAAGGGTTATCTGGGAGAAGATCATTCGGAATATGGTGCGCAGCTGATAGAACCGCTGGCTATCCGATTGGGATTTAGTAAAGGCGATGCACAAACTCTTGCGCAGATGGTTTTGCACCACTTACTTCTTCCCACTGTCGCCACACGCCGCGACATCGATGACCCGCAGACTATTGAATACGTGCTCTCGCTGGTGAAGAGCGCGGAAGAACTTGAACTCCTGCATGGGCTCAGCATCGCCGATGGTGAAGCAACGGGTAGAACCGCATGGAGCGAGTGGAAGGCAGGGCTAGTTGAGAGCCTAGTTACTCGCACCCTTTCGGCCATGCAAGGAGTGACTCCACCGCCGCAGCCAGAGTTGAGTGCGGTGCAGTTGGAGAAAGTTTTGCAACGTGAGCTCTCACTAGAGATAACGGAGCGCGGAGATGTACTTGATATTGAGATCGTCTCTCCGGATCGCATCGGCCTCCTCTCGGCTATCACTGCCGTATTCACCGTCGCGCGCTTAGATGTCCGCTCGGCAAAGACGCGCACCGTTGATGGCGTTGCGGTTATGAATTGGATTGTGAGCGTCGACATTAATGTCCCGTCACCCTCACGTGCCAGGTTGCTCGAGATGATTGAAAGAGCGCTGCTTGGAACAGAAGATTTACAGATTCGTATCGAAGAGCGGATTCGCTCTTACCGTAGACGACCCGGAATTCTCGTCCCACCTCCCGTAGTGTCTGCGATTACTCAGATAGTCACGGATGCGACGATCATCGAGGTGCGTATGCACGATAGGCCTGCCTTGCTATACACAGTCGCAACCGCAATCTCTGAGTTCGGGGTTGATATCCGTGGCGCGATTGTCTCGACCCTGGGAGCAGAAGCGTTCGATACGCTCTATGTAACAGATCTCGCGGGCTCGCCTCTTTCGCCGGAGCAGGCCTTGGATCTGGCAGATCAGCTCCAGATTATCTTGAGCTCGCAGGACTAGTACCCTTACCTCGTGTTTGACTCCCTCTCCTCTAAGTTCTCATCGGCTCTCTCCGCATTGCGCTCTCGTGGTCGCATCAAGGCCAGCGATATTGATGAGATCGTGGCTGAGATTCGCACCGCTCTCGTTGAATCAGATGTCGCCTTATCTGTAGCTGACTCGTTCAGCGCGACGGTCAAGGAACTCTCGCTCGCTGCGCTCGATCAAGTGAACAAGAGCACCAACCCTTCCAACGGAATCTTCGAGATTGTTAATAGCGAGCTCACCAAAGTTCTTGGTGGGCAGACGCGCCGCATTCGCATGGCAAAGAAGGCGCCTACGGTTGTAATGCTGGTGGGTCTCCAAGGTGCAGGTAAGACCTCTTTGGCAGGAAAACTCGCTCTCTATTTAAAGAATCAGGGGAACACCCCGCTACTCGTCGCTTCAGATTTGCAACGCCCAAATGCTGTTAACCAGTTGCAGCAAGTCGGAGCGAGCGTAGGAGTCCCTGTCTTTGCACCAGAGCCTGGTAACGGCGTTGGCGATCCCATCAAGGTAGCGCAGGCCGGTAAGAAATTTGCCGAGGATAAGCTGCATAACTTTGTCATCGTTGATACCGCTGGTCGTCTTGGCGTCGATGCGGAGTTGATGGCAGAGGCGAGCAAGATTCGCGATGCCGTAAAGCCCGATGAGATCCTCTTTGTTGTTGATGCAATGCTGGGCCAGGATGCGGTCAGAACTGCGCAGAGCTTCCTCGAGGGCGTCGGCTTTGACGGAGTGGTCCTGACAAAACTTGATGGCGATGCGCGTGGTGGAGCAGCGCTCTCTATCGTTTCGCTCACCGGACGCCCCATCATGTTCGCGGCCACGGGTGAGAAGGCGGCTGACTTTGATCTCTTCCATCCTGATCGAATGGCCTCTCGAATCTTGGGTATGGGCGATGTTGCCACTTTGGCGGAGCAGGCTAAGGCGGCTCTCGACCCGGATCTGACCAAGAAATTTGAGGAGAAGTTTGCCAGTGGGGATGATTTCACCCTCATCGACTTCCTCAGCCAGTTGCAGGCCCTCAAGAAGATGGGCTCCATGACGAAGATGCTCGGGATGTTGCCGGGCATGAATAGCGGTGCGATGAAGAAGCAGCTCGAGAGCATCGACGATGGTGAACTGGTGAGAACTGAGGCGATCATCCAATCGATGACCCCGGCCGAGCGCCACGATGTGAAGATTCTCAATGGGACGCGCCGGGCGCGCATTGCCAAGGGTTCTGGACGCCAGGTTTCTGAGGTCAATAACCTGGTTGATCGCTTCACAGCAGCCCAAAAGGTCATGCGGCAGATGCGCAACGGGGGAGGGCTGCCTGCTGGGGTGCCCGCTATGCCTGGAATGCCACCGATGCCAAAGCTCAACAAGCAGCAGCCGCCTAAGAAGAAGTCCAAGTCAGGAAATCCCGCAAAGCGGGCCGCCGAAGAGCGCTAGATCCCAATTTGGTGGCTTTCGCTCGAGGTGGCAAGATTGGCTCCCTGTGCAAGGGCCCTCTACCCCTTCACTAGCAGCCCATCCATTATGGCTTGGTTCTCGCCTGTCGCTCCCACTGACAGCGTGAAGACTGATCCGAATCATTCAAGGAGTAACCACACACGTGGCCGTAAAAATTAAGTTGATGCGTTTCGGAAAGATTCGCACCCCGCATTACCGTATCGTCGTTGCAGATGCTCGTACCGCTCGCGATAGCCGCGCTATCGAAGAGATCGGTCGCTACAACCCAAATGCTGAGCCATCTTTCATCCAGGTCAACGCTGAGCGCGCTGCCTACTGGCTCGGAGTCGGAGCACAACCAACAGAGGCTGTAGAGGCAATCCTGAAGGTCACCGGCGATTGGCAGAAGTTCAAGGGTCTTCCTGGAACAGAGGGAACTCTCCGCTTCGCTGAGCCAAAGCCAGATAAGCGCATCGCTTATGAAGCAGCCGTTAAGGATGCAATGAATGAGCCTGCTGATGGTGCAACTACTGCAAAGAAAAAGGCTGCAGATAAGTTGGC
>DAIMCZ010000063.1:0-5093 GCA_036726125.1 Candidatus Nanopelagicaceae bacterium | reverse complement strand
GTACTGCAAGGGGGACCTTGTGGGAGAGTAGATCGCCGCCGGACATCATTTATAAGAGCGCCACTGCGTTGATTAAATTCAACACGGTGGCGCTCTTTTTTGTTTTCACAAGCAGAAGTTGTGCACATGAGCGCTCTGCAAACTCCGAGGTGTCACAGACGATTGCTTGACTCTCCCTATTGTCTGAGGAGGGGAAGTATTTGAATGAAGAGAGCACTCGAGCCAGAGGTTGCCGAGCCACTGCGAAATCCGCGCAATGAAGTCTTTCTTGAAGGGCGAGTCAGCAGTGAGCCGGTAGAGAAATCTCTTCCGAGCGGCGATCTCGTTGTTGAGTTTCGATTGGTCGTTGATCGTGCCACGCGACGTAGTGAGAAGCGTGAGGTCGATACGCTAGAGATTGCTGTCTGGTCCGCAAAGGCGCGTAGACGAGCGATGACCCTCGTCGTAGATGATTGGGTAGCCATCGACGGAGCGGTGCGCAGAAGGTTCTGGAAAGCGCCTACTGGAGTTGCAAGTCGTTGGCAGGTTGAAGCGAGCCAATTGCGCAGGTTATAGATACGGTTACGCCATGGAGCAGCAGAGTCAGAATCAAAGTACCGGCGGCGAACTCGATGAACTACGCGAAGCGATTGCTCTCGTTCAAGTTCTAGAACTCGATGATCACAGCGCGGCGTACGAGCAGATTCACATTAAATTAGAAGAGGCGCTGCGATCGATCGACGGTAAATAACCTCATATGAAGACTCGACTCGATGCAGAACTAGTAAGGAGGGGTTTGGCGCGCTCTCGAGATCACGCTGCTGACCTCATTGAATCGCGTACCGTCCTCGTGGGTGGGATTCCCGCGAGTAAGCCTGCCTCACAAGTAGATGCAGAGACATCGATTGTTATCCAGGGAGAGCGTGATGATTTTGTCTCCCGTGGCGGTCATAAGTTAGCTGGAGCCCTTGATCACTTCAGTGAAATTTCTGTTTCAGGGAAACGAGCGCTTGATGCGGGAGCATCCACTGGTGGCTTTACCGATGTCCTCTTAAAGCGCGGCGTACGAGATGTTGTCGCCGTAGATGTCGGCTATGGACAGATGGCGTGGGAGTTACGACAAGATCCGCGAGTGATAATTCTCGATCGCACAAATGTCAGACATTTGACGCTCGATCAAGTAGGGGAAGCTGCCGAAATAGTCGTAGCGGATCTCTCCTTTATCTCTTTGACCTTAGTACTCCCAGCCCTTGTGAGTGTTTCAACGCCAAGCGCAGATTTCTTGGTTATGGTCAAACCACAATTTGAAGTAGGACGTGAGCGCCTTGGAGCTGGGGGAGTTGTTCGTGACCCCGAACTGCGCCAGGCCGCAGTCCAAGAGGTAGCAGACTGCGCGTACGATATGGGTCTTGGCTGTCTCGGAGTAGTCGCCAGTTCGCTGCCCGGTCCAGCCGGGAATGTCGAGTACTTCCTCTGGTTGCGACGCGGTAGCGCGGAGTTATCCGCCGAGGTGTTAGCCGCAGCGATCGCTGATGGACCCCAGTAGTACCGCATTGGAATTGGAGGAGTCAGATATGCGCACCGCGCTCCTCGTAGTCCACCCAACTCGTCCCGAGGCTGTCGACTTTGCAAAGGAACTTATTCTCGCTCTGGGTGATCTAAAAATTTCGACAATCACAAACTATCCGGGCGGACTTTCTGGATCTAGCGGAATGGGCTCGGAGCGCTCCTTTGAGGTTGCGATCGTCCTTGGCGGAGATGGAACAATCTTGCGCGCCGCAGAACTCGTTCTGGGCAGTGATATTCCAATCCTCGGCATTAACTTAGGCAACGTTGGGTTCCTGGCAGAGATCAATAGACCCTCGGCGAAAGAGTTGGCAACAGCAATCGCAGCAAAGGATTACCGTGGAGAGCCACGGCTCTTGCTGAGCCACCAAGTAATAAGAGATGGTGAGGTAATCGCCTCCGGTTGGGCGCTCAATGAGTTCACTATTGAACGTAGCCACTCGCAAATGGTGGAGCTCTTTGTGCAGATCGATGATCGTCCGCTTTCCCGTTGGGGCTGCGATGGAGTCATCTGTGCTACTCCTACCGGCTCGACGGCATATGCCTTTTCGGCGGGAGGCCCAGTTCTCTGGCCCGAGGTTGAGGCGATCGTTGTGCTTCCCTTAGCGGCACACGCTCTCTTCTCCAGACCAATGGTGATCTCCCCAGAATCCTCAATAGTTATCGATATCGAATCTCGTGAAGCAATGATCTCTGCGGATGGAATGCGTAAGACACCGCTGCTATCTGGTGATCGATTAGTTATTCGCAAATCTGAGTTGCGCGTTGAGATCCTTCATATCGAATCTGCGGTATTCACAGATCGTCTTGTAGCGAAATTTAAATTACCTATTGAAGGTTGGCGCGGTGAGTGAAGATTTCCGCGGTCTAGAAGAGATCAGTATTCGCAATTTGGGCGTGATTGAATCGGCCGAAATTGAATTTACACCTGGGCTTAATGTTTTAACCGGCGAAACAGGTGCCGGTAAGACGATGGTGTTGACTGCGCTCTCACTCATCCTTGGCGGTAAGTCTGAAGCAGAGAAGGTTCGAACTGGCGCAGAGCGCATGGTCGCCTCTGGACGTTTTGCTATTCCACCTTATCTCGTCGAGCCACTCACAGAACTTGGCGCAGAGATCGAAGGGGGTTCTCTTCTAATTTCGCGCACCGTCTCTAGCGATGGAAAATCACGCATCAACGTGGGCGGTGCTCAAACAACTGCGAGCAAGGTTTTGGAGTTTGCTGGAGACCTTGTAGAGGTCCATGCTCAGTCCAGTACAAATCGACTCACTAAACCCGCATATGTTCGCACGACTCTCGATGCCTTTGGCGGCAACTCTGAACTTCTCAACCGAGTAGGGCAGCTTCACCAGCAGTATCTCGAGCTCGCCGAAAGGATCGACCAGTTAAAGAGAGATCAGCTCAATAGAGATAGTGAAATCGCGCAGCTCAATGAATTCTTGAAGGCCTACGGTGCGGTCTCACCGCGCTCCGGAGAGTTGAGCGAGATCGAATCCGAGTTGATGCGTCTAAGCAGCGTCGATGAGCTACAGCAGGCTGTAAGCGCCGCTCTCAATATCTCTGATGCCGAGGAGTATTCAGTAACTAATTCGCTGGTCAGCGCCAGACGCGCTCTTGAGCATGTCTCTCAAAAGGATCCCTCGTTAGATGCGATAGCAGATCAGTTGGGCGACTCCCTCTACCAAGTGCAAGAGGTTATTGGAGCGCTGCATCGCTACTTGGCGGCCCTTGATGCCGACCCAGCGCGCTTGGAGCACCTGCAGGAGCGCAAAGCAGCTATTAACTCACTGATCAAGAAGTTTGGCGTGGGCAATGATCGGGATGCCGCCTTCTTAGAGTTAATCTCTCGTGCGAAAGAGGGAGGGGCGCGAATCGCAGATCTTGAGGGTGGCGGCAGTCGAATCGCCGAACTTGAAGTTGATCTGCAGACAATCTTCGATAATTTGCGAGAGAGCGCACTTCAACTTAGTGTTGTTCGGAAAGAGAGCGCACGAAAATTGCAGGAGATGATTACGAGCGAGGTGCGCACACTCGCGATGCCACACTCTTCGGTCATTATCGAGGTGAATCCCGGTAATGGAGAGAAGATTTCAGATTTTGCGGCTCATGGTCTCGATGACGTGGCACTTCTCTTTACAAGCCACGAAGGGGCCACGCCAGGACCCATAAATAAAGTCGCGAGTGGTGGCGAACTTTCACGGGTCATGCTCGCCATTGAAGTAGTTCTGGCCTCAGTTAATCCTGTATCGACCTACATCTTCGACGAGGTTGATGCTGGGGTTGGCGGTAAGGCTGCTGTTGAAGTTGGGCGACGACTGAAATTATTGGCACAAGAGGCCCAAGTTATTGTTGTGACCCATCTCGCTCAAGTTGCGGTATGGGCTGACAACCACCTAGTTGTTCGCAAAAGCGAAGGCGGACTCGTCAGTATTTCCGATGTCCTATCGCTCAACGAAGAGGAGCGGAGCATAGAGATCGCGCGAATGCTCTCTGGTCAAGAAGACTCTTCCACCGCGCGCCAACACGCCAAAGAGCTATTGGAGATGGTCAAGGAAAGCGTGATAAGTTAGTACTCCATGAGCAGTAATCATGTGACGAAACACTTATTTGTAACTGGCGGGGTCGCCTCAAGTCTTGGAAAAGGGCTCACAGCTTCGAGCCTCGGACGTCTTCTCTCTTCACGGGGCCTTCGAGTCACAATGCAGAAGTTAGACCCTTACATCAATGTAGACCCAGGGACCATGAATCCTTTTCAGCATGGAGAAGTTTTTGTTACAGATGATGGCTCAGAAACCGATCTGGATGTAGGCCATTACGAGAGATTTCTCAATCGGAATCTAGCTGGCTTTGCCAACGTGACAACGGGGCAGGTTTATTCAAATGTTATTGCGCGCGAGCGTCGTGGTGATTACCTGGGAGATACCGTTCAAGTAATTCCGCACATCACCAACGAGATTAAAGAACGAATTCGTGCGATGGCCGGACCTGAAGTTGACATCGTCATCACCGAAGTAGGCGGTACCGTGGGCGACATTGAATCGCTCCCGTTCCTCGAAGCGGCCCGTCAAATTCGCCAGGATGTTGGTCGCGAGAACGTCTTTTACCTCCACGTCTCACTCGTCCCCTATATCGGTCCTTCCGGTGAGTTGAAGACCAAGCCAACACAACATAGCGTTGCAGCGCTGCGCTCTATCGGTATTGCACCAGATGCAATCGTTATCCGCTCCGATCGCGAAATACCTGACTCCGTTAAGAAGAAGATTTCGGCTATGTGTGACGTCGATCTTGAAGCCGTTGTAGCTGCAGTGGATGCCCCAAGTATTTATGACATCCCTAAGGTGCTTTACTCCGAAGGGCTCGATGGGTACGTCGTGCGCCGTCTCGGTCTACAGGGTACTGACGTAGTTTGGGGCGAGTGGGATGATCTACTGCAAAAAGTGCATCATCCATCTCATGAGGTGACAGTCGCACTGGTCGGCAAGTATGTAGATCTGCCCGATGCATATCTCTCGGTCACCGAGGCTCTGCGCTCCGGTGGATTTGCCAA
>DAIMCZ010000062.1:0-5264 GCA_036726125.1 Candidatus Nanopelagicaceae bacterium | reverse complement strand
GTGTGGTTATTCCAGGTGCCCTCTGTGTACTCCGGAATATGGACATTACTCAGCCAGAGCTCGCCGTGGTTCATCATGGCAAAACCATCGATAATCGATGCCCTACCAGCCCGAAGTGACTTCACCTCAGTTCCGGTCAGCATGATTCCGCACTCCCAGACATCCTCGATGAAGTAGTCATGCCGAGCGCTCTTATTCTGCGCAATTAATTTGCGCCCGATCTCTTTGACCATTTCATCACCTGCCCTTCGGTCTCATCAACTTGAGTAAGGGGGTAATGCTACCTCGTGCGCTTCGGCACTACTTCTAAGGCGCTTCGGCACTACTTCTAAGGCGCTTCGGCGATACTTCTGGTGCGTTTCGGAACTACTTCTTTACGCTCGCCACCTTGCCCGAATCCAATGCAACTAATCCACTGAGAATCGCTACTGCTTGCGAGATTTCACGATTCTCTGGAACCTTCAGGTCTGGTGTAATTCCTACCTGATCAATCGCTCTACCCGAGGGCAGGTGATACTGGCCGACCGTGATCTCAAGTTGCGAGCCATCGCTCAGCGAGGTTATCTCTTGCACCGTTCCCTTGCCGTAGCTCTGATCTCCAATAATCACTGCACGATTTCGATCTTGCAGCGCTCCGGCAATTATCTCTGCAGAACTCGCTGTCGAACCATTGATAAGAACTACCATGGGAGCGGTTTCAGGCAGGTTATTCGTCGAGCTCAACAACTCTGGAACTCCGCCTTTGCGATCATATGAAACGATGGGACCAGGGCTAAGAAATTCCGATGCGAGAGTTACCGCCTCGGTTAAGACGCCTCCGGGATTGTCGCGGAGATCCAAAATAATTCCACGTGAGTGTGGGTACTTGGAAAGTGCAGTCGATACATCCTGCGCCGCGTGCATGGAGATCGCAGAGACTTGAATGTACAAGGTCTTGGGAGCAATCTCCGAGGCGAGTACATCACCAGTCAGAATCGCGGCGCGCAAAATATTTACTTTGAATTTCGTTCCGTCGCGGCGAAATCCAAGAGCAACGCTCGTGTTAGGAGCGCCACGGAGCGCTGCAATTCCATCTGCGACTGTCGCGTCGGAAACATCAGTGCCATCTACCGTAAGTAATTGATCCGAAACCTGAAGTCCTGCGCGAGAAGCCGGCGAATTGGGTTGCACGCTCGATATTTCCAACTGATTTTGGAGATTTCGCCGCAACCAAATTCCGATTCCGGAGTACCGCCCCTGCAAGGTGGAATCGAAGGCTGTCGCAGTTGTCGGAGGGAAGTAATTCGACCAACGATCTTTCGTCGTCTTTAGCACCGCTTCAATTGCTGCACGCTCGAGGAGAATCTCTGTTGGCGAGTGGGGATCTCCACTGGAAACGCGCGCGATGGCTTGATCGACCAATGAAAGTGGGTGCTGGTGTTCGCTCACAAGATAGCCAGATGAGTATGACACCGCCGCGATAACTGTCACCAAAGCAACCAAGAGCGATATCTTTCTGAAGGCTGCCCCAGGAGCGCGGGGATCGGACACTCGGCCGGAGTGCGGGCTTGGAACAGTATCTAGCCGATCAAGTGAATCTTCTTGCGAGGCAGCGCCCGCTTCGCTCTCCTCGTTCCAAGCACCACCATCGGAACTCTGTTCATCCATAGCTGTACCTCAGTTATGGATCAAACTTTTAAGTACTTGCGGAGTGTGAGAACCGAAGCCACTGCCGAGACCAAGAAGCCCACTAGCAGCAGGCCTGCAGAGGCCACCCAGACATCGCTCCATCTAAAGAAGCGGGTAAAGCTGAGAAGTGGAGCGACCTTGGCATCGACCAAGGCCTTAAATCCGGCAAGCAAACCCGTCGAAACTGCCCAACCCAAGAGGGCAGAGATCAACCCTTCAAGTAGGAATGGCAACTGAATAGAGAAGGATGATGCTCCCACCAACTTCATGACACCGGTTTCGCGTCTGCGACTAAAGGCTGCCAGTCGCAAGGTGTTACTAATCAACAGGGCAGCGGTGAGAACACTCACGATTCCGATGAGAAGTGCGCCATCTCGAAGTACCCCAAGCAGCTTGAAGAACTTATCGAGGATCTGCCGCTGATCCTGCACCGTATCAACGCCCGGTCGACCCGCGAAGGCGCTCTCAATAACGTTAAATTGTGTTGGGTCTTTTAACTTTACGCGGAAGCTTTCCGGCAATTGATCGGGCGTAACATTTTGTGCGATCGCCGATCCCTTAAATTGCTGTTGGAAGTGGGCATACGCCTGGGCCTGCGATTCATAATAAACGGTCTGCACAACTGGTAGCGAGCTCAAGTCGCTCTGAATCGCGCTGCGCTGGGCAGCTGTAATCGGACCTGCTGAACACGAAGCAGATTGCGATAGCGATCCACAGAGAAATACCGACACTTCAATCTTGTTGTACCAATAATCCTTCATCACACGTACCTGGGAGTTGGCGAGTAAACCGACACCCAACAGAGTCAATGAGATCGCAACTGTAATTACGACGGCAAATGTCATCGTGAGATTTCTGCGTAGCCCGATCCGGACCTCGCTAAATACGAAACCTGCGCGCATCTCAACCTCCCACTTGCAATTGTTTGTTGCTCTTTACTTCTATGCTCCTGATTGTTTTTACATCTAAGCTCTTAATTCTCTTTACTTCTTTTCTCTTTATTCTCATCTTCTCCAGCTCAACCCGTGTAGCCGTAAACGCCACGAACCTGGTCGCGAATGACATGGCCACTCTCTAATTCGATAACTCGCTTACGCATCTGATCGACAATTCCAGCATCGTGCGTTGCCATCACGACAGTTGTGCCATCTCGGTTAATCCGATCGAGTAGCTTCATAATTCCAACGCTCGTTGCCGGGTCAAGATTTCCGGTCGGCTCATCCGCAATCAAAATCATGGGGCGGCTGACGTAAGCACGTGCAATGGCGACTCGTTGCTGCTCACCGCCGGAAAGTTCGCTGGGCTTGCGATCACCCTTCTCCTCGAGTCCGACCATCTCTAGGACCTCTGGCACCTCGCGGTTAATTTCCTTTTGGGAATACCCAAGGACGTGGAGGGTGAAGGCGACATTCTCTGAAACGGTCTTGTTGGGCAAGAGGCGGAAATCTTGGAAGACGGTGCCCACCTGGCGACGTAATTCAGGGACTTTGTGGTCAGGGAGGGTTCCGAGCTCCTTGCCAGCCACAATGATGTTGCCTGCCGAGGGCTGCTCCTCACGGAGAACAAGGCGAAGGAAGGTCGATTTTCCTGAGCCAGAGAGTCCAACCAAGAAGACGAACTCCCCCTTGAGGATCTCTAAGTCGACGCGATCGAGGGCCGCTCGCTCCTGCTTCGGGTAAATCTTGGTGACGTTCTCAAATTTGATCACAAAAGACTCCTGAAGGGTGGACGGCTGGGCCAACTTACCCCGCCAGTTTAGTTAGGACTCCTGCAGAACCAAGGGAGATTGGGCTCCGATTGGCTGTGAAAAAATGCATAAGTTGGGCAATTTACGAGGTTTCCGTCCACATCTTGAGCGTCTCTCGACCAGCTTGGGCTTCTCGAGACCAGCTTGAGCTTCTCTCGACCAGCTTGGGCCTCTCGAGACCAGCTGGCTCTCCAGGATTGCAGTGCAGGCTCATCTGTTGCACGTATTACGAATCTTTGTTCCCGCTCATCCTCCAACGAATTCCCGCCTCGATAAAGCCCTCCAGGTCGCCATCCAACACGGCGGCAGGATTACCTACCTCAAAGTCGGTCCGCAGATCCTTCACCATTTGATAGGGGGCAAGAACGTAGGAGCGCATCTGATTTCCCCACGATCCCGAGTTATCACCCTTGAGGGCGTCGATACGAGCGCGCTCCTCCTGTCGCCGACGCTCTAGCAACTTTGACTGCAACACTGCCATCGCAGTCGCCTTATTTTGAATCTGTGAGCGCTCGTTCTGACACGAGACCACAATGCCAGTGGCCAAATGTGTAATCCGGACCGCAGAGTCGGTGGTGTTAACTCCCTGCCCGCCCGGACCGGAAGAGCGATAGACATCTACGCGAATATCTTTCTCATCAATATCGATATGGTCTGATTGTTCTACCACCGGAACCACTTCAACTCCCGCGAAAGATGTATGGCGACGGCTCTGTGAATCGAAGGGGGAAATACGCACCAAGCGGTGAGTCCCCTGTTCAACGGAGAGTTTTCCATAGGCATAGGGAGCACTGATTCTAAAAGTAGTGGACTTGATACCTGCCTCTTCAGCGTATGAGGTTTCCAGTACATCGACCTTGTACTCGTTGCGCTCGCAATAGCGGAGATACATGCGGCTGAGCATCTCGGCCCAGTCAGCGGCTTCTACGCCGCCAGCCTCAGAGCGAATGGTCATCAGTGCGTCACGTTCATCGTATTGCCCACTGAGGAGCGTCTGCACTTCGAGCTCCCCGATGGCGCGCGTGACATCGTCGAGTTCAGCACCGGCGTCGAGAAGGGCTTTTTGATCTTTATCTTCTTCGGCGAGTTCGAGGAGTACTGGAACATCTTCCAAGCGACGCCGAATCGTCGTAATTCGGTTAAGAGTCGATTGAACGCGTGACAACTTACTCGTTACGACCTGGGCCTTCTCAGGGTCGTTCCAGAGGTCGGGGGCGCTCGCCTCGGCCTCAAGCGAGATCGCGTCAGCCTTCAACTTAGGAAGATCAAGCACCTTTTCAATGCTTACAAGAGTGGCATCGAGTTGTTTTACTTCATTCAAATACTCGCGCGCTGCCATGGGGTAAGAGTAATGGTTAGCGGGCGTGGCTCAGGCCTGGTTGATCAGATAGAAGAGAGATCACGCTGCTCAACCTCGCGCACCCCCGATAATCGACGTGGCAGCAATGGTCGAGGTGATCTGCGTCTGATTGGAGCCTATTCCGAAGGGTAATTTTATGAGGATTGGAATTGCTGCGGAGATGGATGCAGATACCTCGTCATTTGAGCAATCCCAGGACTCAACGTGAATCGCGCTCCCCCGTAAGTTGCTCGCCGCTATCTCTTCTAAAAATGCGCTGCTCGCCGCAGTGCAATCTAGGGGGATTCGGAATTGTGCTCCGTCGGCGAGCGAATTATCCATAACGATGTTTCCGGAGTAATAACGTGAAAGGGAAATTTGATGCGCCGCTTTTGTGATGGCGACCTCGCCGATTTCGATGAGTTGGCGCTTAGCTAAGAAGTTATCGGAGATATCGACAACGGCAAGCGAGCTGACGAGAAGAATCAAGAAGAGGCTAAGCACTAAGAC
>DAIMCZ010000061.1:0-5307 GCA_036726125.1 Candidatus Nanopelagicaceae bacterium | reverse complement strand
CGCCGCTCTTGGAGGTATTACGGTGCCGGTGTCCGTCGTCTCAATCGACACAGACCGGCTCTTCCCTGTCCGACTCCAGGAAGAGATCGTTGAACTGACCCCAACCGCCCTCCCTTTGGAGACCATTTCCTCGCCCTTTGGCCACGATGGCTTCCTTATCGAGGTCGATTCGATGGGGGAATTGCTCCGCAAGGCGCTCAATCGCCAAAATGACTAGCGATTTCAAGGGTTGAATGTGCATTTAGGGCTGTGGACAAATTATAATATGGGTATCGATTCCACTGGTCAGTAAAGTTAGGCCAGGTAAACCAAAGGATGCTCCGTGGCTTCAATTCGTGCGCCCAAAAAAGGCGACCAGGCAAGTAGCTCAGTAGCATCGAGCCGCGCCGTCAAGAAAGTTGCGGCCAAGAAAGTTTCAGCAGCTGCGGTAACGAAGAAAGAAGTCGCCAAAAAGGCAGTGGCTAAGAAGGTTGTCGCCAAGAAGGCCCCGGCAAAGAAGGCAGTAGCCAAGAAAGTCGCAACGAAGAAGGCTCCCGCTGCACCACATCGCTTTCCAACTAAGGCGGAGCTAGAAGCGCTCAAGTTACAGCGCGAGGCTGAAGAGCGCGCCAAAGCAGAACGCCGCGCCGCAACTCGATTCCCAACGAAGGCAGAGTTAGAAGCACGTCGTGCTGCTGAAGAGGCTGCTAAGAATCCACCAAAGGCAGAACCCGAGAAAGTATCGGCGCCAGTCATCACAAAGATAGATGGCGAAGAAGTTGAGCTTGAAGAGATTGAATTAGAAGATCTTGAAACTCTTGTTGAAGAGGTTAAAGAGATCGTTGCAGAAGAAGAAGAGAAGGCAGAGATTCGCGTCGTTAATGTCGCCGAAGAATCTCAGAATGAAGAGAACGCCTTCACCATCAAAGATTCCGAAGAGGATGATGCTCCTGCGCAAACTGTTCTAACTGCTGGAGCGACTGCAGATCCCGTTAAGGATTATCTCAAGTTAATTGGTCGCGTCCCACTTCTCAATGCTGAGATGGAAGTTGAACTCTCGCTACAAGTTGAAGCTGGTCTCTTCGCTGAAGAGAAGTTGGCCCACGATAAGAAGTTAGATAAGAAAACTAAGCGCGAATATGAGCAGTTAGTACTGCAGGGGCGTCGTGCTAAAAACCATCTCCTAGAGGCAAATTTGCGCCTCGTGGTATCTCTGGCAAAGCGTTACACCGGTCGCGGCATGCTCTTCTTGGATCTGATTCAAGAGGGAAATCTGGGACTTATTCGCGCCGTCGAAAAGTTCGATTACACCAAGGGATATAAGTTCTCCACGTATGCCACCTGGTGGATTCGCCAGGCGATCACCCGTGCGATGGCTGATCAGGCCCGCACCATTCGTATTCCTGTTCACATGGTTGAGGTCATTAACAAGTTAGCTCGTGTACAGCGTCAGATGCTGCAAGATCTTGGACGCGAACCTACTCCTGAAGAGCTTGCTAAAGAACTTGATATGACACCTGAGAAGGTTGTCGAAGTCCAAAAGTACGGTCGCGAGCCAATCTCGCTCCACACTCCACTCGGAGAAGAGGGCGACTCTGAATTTGGTGATCTCATTGAGGATTCTGAGGCCATCGTCCCGGCGGATGCGGTTTCATTCACGCTCTTGCAGGAACAACTGCACTCGGTGTTAGACACACTTTCGGAGCGTGAAGCTGGTGTAGTTGCGATGCGCTTTGGTCTGACAGATGGACAGCCAAAGACGCTCGATGAGATCGGAAAGGTCTACGGGGTTACGCGCGAGCGCATCCGCCAGATCGAATCGAAGACGATGTCAAAGTTGCGCCACCCATCGCGCTCACAGGTCCTCCGCGATTACCTCGATTAAACATAGATTAACCAACTAAATTCGGAGTAGGGGAGCGATTAACTATGAGCGAGAATCCCAAGATCTATCGCAACCCTAAAAGCGGTTCTATGCGCTTTACCGGAACCGCCGACTTTGTTGATAGCGAAGGCAATATCATCGAGAGTAGAACCGATTTTAAACTCTGCGGTTGCGGCCACTCCAAAGAGAAGCCATTCTGCGATGGCTCACATAAAGAGAATCAAGCGTGAGTTAATCGCGAACATAATCGCTAAAACCCTTATAAATCACTGCTTTTGTAACTTAATAATCTAAAATTTACTCTAGATTCCTTGTATCGGACATAACAGGTCATTAGAGTCGGCAACTTAACCGAACTCGCTAAAACCAACACTTGGTAACCAACAATGACGTTGATTATGTGTCCACGAGAAGGAAATTACTAATGGCCTCACTTACGGCTCAGGCACGCGAAGCTCGAAATGGTATCCACCCGACCAAAGACGAATTAATCAAGACCGTTGTTGTCCTGCTCGATCATTTGACGCTCGATGAGATCACCAGCGAGAAGGTTTTAGAGATCTCTGGCATTTCGCGTGGCTCGCTCTATCACCACTTTCAGGACTTTGCAGAGCTCCTCGAGCTCGCTCAGGTCCGCCGCTTCTCCAACTACGTCACCAACTCGATTGGAGTCCTCTCCGAGGTATTTGCTGCTGTTGGAACCCGCGAGGAACTCATCACCAAATTGACCGAGGTTTCCAAGGTTTTTCAGGCTCCCAATCTGGCTGATTCCCGGATTGAGCGCTTAACGGCGATCTCGAAGGTGATGCATAACCCGCGAATGGCAGCTGCTTTAGGCAATGAGCAGGAGCGCCTCACAGAGACGATCGCGGATCTCTACCGGGATTTGCAGGCTCGTGGGCTGGGCAATCCAGCCCTAGCGCCTCGTACGGCCGCGGTCATGTTCCAGGCTTACAGCCTTGGTCGAGCCGTCGATGATTTCACGGTCACCCATATGGACCAAGATAATTGGCTCTACGCAGTTTCCTTGATTGTGGAGCACATTTTCTTTCCAGCAAAATAAGAGAGTGATTACTCCGCGATAACTGGAGTTTCAATCAACTTTGCGGTCTCGTCTTGAATCTTGGCGACGAGTGGCTTTAGCCCCGCTGCATACTCTTTTGCATGGTGTGCACAGAAGAGCAACTCTCCACCATTGAGAAGAGTGGCACGGACATAAGCTTGAGCCCCGCAGCGGTCACAACGATCGACGGCGCTTAGTGGGGTAGGTTCGAGGATCAACTGTTCGGTCATCGACTTCTCCTATCTCTGCTTATGTGGTTCTATCGAACTTCTTAACTTCTTCTGACGGTAGTGGAACAGTAAAGCATGGTTAGTTTATTCCCCGCGCGCCACTTGCGCCTGTTTATCTGAATTCACAGAAAAAACTATCCTTTTTCACCTCCAATCGCCTAATTCCAAGAGATCTGCCCTATAACCTTGCGCCTCATGGCCACTGATGATAAAACCGCGACGACCGCCAATGGCTATACCGCCAAGGACCTCGCAGTACTTGAAGGGCTCGATGCTGTTCGCAAGCGTCCTGGCATGTATATCGGCACCACCGATTCACGTGGGCTTATGCACTGCCTATGGGAGATTATTGATAATTCCGTCGATGAGGCGCTCGCGGGACATTGCTCAAAGATTGAGATTAATTTAGAAGCGGATGGATCCGTTGAAGTCCATGACAATGGTCGCGGCATCCCTGTTGATAAAGAGCCAAAGACTGGGCTGACTGGCGTTGAAGTTGTGATGACTAAATTGCACGCCGGTGGAAAATTTGGAGGCGGTTCGTATGCCGCATCAGGTGGTTTACATGGAGTGGGTGCATCCGTTGTGAATGCGCTTGCCTCACGTCTCGATGTCGAGGTAGATCGCGATGGAAAAATTTATTGGATGTCCTTCCAACGCGGAACTCCCGGAATCTTTGATGGTGACGGTCCTAAGGCCCCTTTCGAAGAGAAATCTGGTCTGCGGGTCATCGGCAAGGTAGCTGCGAAAGTCACTGGAACCCGCACCAAATGGTGGGCTGATAAGCAGATCTTCCTTAAAGAGGCAGAGCTATCCATTGAAGATATCCACGCTCGTGCACGTCAAACTTCATACTTAGTCCCTGGGCTACAACTCACCGTCAATGACAGTCGTGGCAAGGTAAAGAGTTCGGAGATCTTTCTGCATAAGGGTGGAATCTCGGAGTTCTGCACCTTCCTCCGACCTGATGAACCCGTTGGCGAAGTTATTCGTCTGACGGGAAGTGGCGAGTACACCGAAACTGTTCCTGTGCTCGATGACAAGGGCCATATGGTTCCTACTGAAGTCAATCGGACCATGGGCGTTGATATCGCCATGCAGTGGGGCAATGGTTTCGATACGACGATGTCCTCTTTTGTAAATATTATTTCGACTCCCAAAGGTGGAACACACACCCAGGGTTTCGAGCGCGCAATTACTAAGGCGTTTAACGATGCCCTGCGTGCCTCCAAGACTCTCAAGAATAATGAGATCGACGTCATCAAAGATGACGTGCTCGAAGGACTTACTGCGGTTGTCACCGTCAGAATGTCAGAACCGCAATTTGAAGGTCAGACCAAAGAGGTTCTGGGAACTGCTGCAGCCACAAAGATTGTGGCCAGTGTTGTCAACGATGAGTTGAAAAACTTCTTTGCATCATCCAAGAGGATCGATAAGGCCACCGCTCGCGCAATTCTGGAGAAGGTTGCCGCTGCCTCACGTACTCGTATCTCAGCTCGCGCACACAAGGATCTGCAACGTCGAAAGAGCGCACTCGAAAATAGTTCCTTACCCACCAAACTCTCTGACTGCCGTTCCGATGACACGGCGCGCACCGAACTCTTTATCGTTGAGGGAGATTCCGCTCTCGGTACAACGAAGGCGGCTCGAAACTCGGAGTTCCAAGCGATCCTGCCAATCCGCGGAAAGATTCTGAATGTGCAAAAGGCATCGCTTTCGCAGATGCTAGAAAACAATGAGTGCGCCTCGATCATCCAGGTGATTGGTGCAGGTTCGGGAGCCTCCTTCACGCTCGATGATGCTCGCTATGGACGCGTCATTCTGATGTCCGATGCTGACGTGGATGGTGCGCACATTCGCTGCCTGCTCTTGACACTCGTCTATCGCTACATGCGCCCTTTGATTGAAGATGGTCGAGTATTCGCTGCAATTCCTCCACTTCATCGCATCGATGTCGTCGGAGGAAAGCGTGGAGAGCTGTACTACACCTACTCTGATGATGAGATGAAGAAGGTCTTGGCAGATCTCACGAAGGCCGGAAAGCGCTGGAAAGAGCCGGTGCAGCGTTATAAAGGTCTGGGTGAGATGGATGCGGATCAGCTGCGCGAGACCACCATGGACCCAGAAAAGCGCACCTTGCGTCGAGTAAC
>DAIMCZ010000060.1:1304-5451 GCA_036726125.1 Candidatus Nanopelagicaceae bacterium | reverse complement strand
CTCATCTCTATTCCCTCGCAATATCCGGATTGCGCGGGAAACTTGTTGTGCGATGTAGGTCATTTTGTGACCCCATTCGCGGCGACCTTGATCGCCTCGGCAAGAATTTGGGTCTTACCGGGATTAAGCACTAAACGCACAGAGATAGAAGTAGGGATCGAAGTGACATCGACTCCCTGTGTCACAGGCAGAAGTGTACCTGCGTCTACTGGGGAAACTGTGACGAGCGTGCTAGAAACGAGATAGTTACCGTCTGGTAGGCGTGTGATGTCTGTGCTGACTGCCGAAGTATTGAGCAGGACCCAGCCACCATTCATGGAAACCGAAGCGGTAGGTGTATATGTGGTCCCAGAGCCATCGACGGTAATGACCTGATTAAGAAGGACATTGACTGCCTTTGGATCGTAGGACATGACAGGCGCAGTCAGTGTGATTCCATTTTCGGTGATCACAGGGACGGGCTTGCCAATGATAATTGCACCGGTATCGCCGGTGAGGTCGGTGGCGGTGAAGCCGGTTGGCACACCATCTTGTCCAAGGCCGCTATAAGTAAGGCCAGCGATCTTGGCATCCACAGTTGGGGTCAAAGTATCGAGCTTCGAGAGCGCGGAAGCCGTGGCCGACTCAGAGGCCGAAGGGGCTGGAGTCGCGGAGGCTGCAGAGGTGCTTGGCTCAGTTACTGGAGCTGGAGCAGAGATAGCAGCGCTTGAAAGTGATGGGCTGGTCAAAGGAGTTACCTTGTGGTTAAAGGTATTGAAGCCGAGGAAGGCAGCGATGAGAAGGACCAGCGAGAGAGCAACCTTTGATGATTTCTTAGCCAGCTCCGCGGCCTTCTTGTAAGAGGAAGACAAAGCATCGAGCGCCGTAGCACCAGTCTGCTCGTCGATAACCCACTCGGCCAAGACACGGACGAAGGAGGCGCGAGAGCGAGCAACCACGTGACGAACGTTGGCTGGAGTAGTACCGATGGCGGCAGCAATCTCTTCAGTAGAGCGACCCTCCATCTCCCACATAACAAGCGCGGTGCGCTGGTCGGCGGAGAGACGAGAGAGAGCCTCGCGGATGATCGAAGCATCTTCAGCGGCGGCAAGGGTGTTATCAAAAGGGATGTGGGCGTCAACAGCGAGCTCATCAAGGCGCTCTTGGGTGGCATCGGAGTCGATTGCTACCAGGTTAGGGCGAGAGCCAGTTGCGCGGATCTGATTGAGGCAGAGGTTGTTGACCGTGGTGCGAAGGTAAGCCAAGGCGCGCTCGCGGCTATCTAACTCTGGAGCGGCCATGATGAACTTGAGGAAGGCTTCCTGGACGATCTCGGAGGCATCGGCATCGGAACGGAGGATCCGGCGGGCCTGAGCGGTCAAAGAGGAGCGTTGTTCAGCGTAGAGGGCGGAGAGGTCGGCAATTGACCAGTCGGATACGGCTTGTGAAGGCGCCGCTTCCGTGATCTTCGCTTGCTTGCGAAATGCCATTTTTATTACTCCGTCTTATCAATCTCGAGGGTACTCCCGATGCCAGCGTCCTGACTTCGTGAAGAAAAGTACCTTCTATAAGTAAAGACACGGATCTAGCCCAAATGTTGCCCTCAGGAGCAAAGATTTTTGAATTATCTTGCTCTTCTGGGTGATTTGGGGTGATTTGGGGTGATTTGGGGTGATTTTCGGGAGAATAAAGCGGCCGCCCCCAAACTCGAGGGCGGCCGCCGGCAATTCTTTACGGGGAATTACTTCTTCTTAGCGACCTTCTTGGCTGTCTTCTTTACGGCCTTCTTTACAACTTTCTTAGCTACCTTCTTGGCAACCTTCTTCTTGGCGACGGCCTTCTTTGCGGCGACCTTCTTGGCTGTCTTCTTTACGGCCTTCTTAGCAGTTGCCTTCTTGGCGGTGGCCTTCTTCGCTACCTTCTTAGCAACAGCCTTCTTGGCGGCCTTCTTAGCAACCTTCTTCGCTGCCTTCTTTACGGTCTTCTTTGCTACTGCCTTTTTAGCCGCAGCCTTCTTCGCGGTCTTCTTGGCAACCTTCTTAACAGCAGCTTTCTTGGCTACTGCCTTCTTTGTAGCAGCCTTCTTAACAGCGGCCCTCTTCTTAGCAACTTTCTCTGCAACAACTACTGGTGCTTCAGTTGCTACCTCTTGAGCGCTTTGAGTATTTGCAATGACGTTATCGATGAGTGTGCTGAGTTGCGGTTCTGTGGGGGTAGTGCTGGACATAGGGTCTCCTTCATGAGTGGGTTGTGTGCGTGGATCGAAGGAATGCTTGGACTTAAATAGTTGCGAAAGCTTCATCAAGAACACTTAACGCATCGGTCAACAGTTCATCACTGATGACAAGTGGTGGGAGGAAGCGGATCACATTGCCATATGTGCCCGCCGAGAGAATAAATACACCGTTGGCGGTGCAGTACTTAAGAACCTTGGTCACTGCTGCGCTATTAGGTTCGATTGATCCGGGGACGATCAATTCGACTGCCTGCATGGCACCGCGACCTCTTACTTCTCCAATTACTGGATACTTTGCGGCGAGCGCACGCAAACCATCGCCCAAGAGTTTGCCAATGTGGTTGGCGCGCTCTACGAGACCATCTTCTTCGATGGTAGCGATTGCGCCAAGTGCGGCGGCGCAAGCAACTGGGTTGCCTCCAAATGTTCCACCGAGGCCTGCGACATGAACAGAGTCCATGATCTCCGCGCGACCAGTAACACCAGCAAGTGGAAGTCCACCGCCGATTCCCTTTGCGGTGACTAACATATCTGGGACAACGCCTTCTTCTTCAACGGCGAACATATGTCCAGTGCGAGCGAAACCGCTCTGCACCTCATCGGCAATAAAAATAATGCCGTGTTCGCGGGAGTATTGTGCAAGTGCAGGTAAGAAGCCCTTTGGTGGGACGATAAATCCACCTTCACCCTGAATTGGTTCGATCAAAATCGCGGCAACATTATGCGCGCCGATCTCTTTCTCAATCTTGTGGGTGATCATCTCCATGGCATCTTCTGTGATTGTCTCTTGTGGACCAATCCAGCGGTAGCTGTAAGGCATAGGGACGCGATAAATCTCGGGAGCGAAAGGACCAAAACCTTCTTTATAAGGCATGTTCTTTGCATTGAGCGCCATCGTGAGGTTGGTGCGGCCGTGGTAGGCATGTTCAAAGACAACAATCGCTTGGCGCTTTGTGTAATGGCGCGCAATCTTGACTGCGTTTTCAACTGCTTCTGCGCCAGAGTTAACAAGCAAAGACTTCTTCTTGTGCGTGCCTGGTACCAAGCGATTGAGAGCTTCGCAGACTTCAATGTAGTTGAGGTATGGCGCGACAGTGAAGCATGTATGGGTAAAAGCCTGAACCTGGTCAATCACATTTGCAACGACGCGAGATGCGCTATTGCCAACGTTGGTAACACCGATACCAGAACCCATATCAATGATCTGATTGCCATCGACATCGAGCAAGATTGCATCGCTGGCGCGTTCGATCGCTACTGGGAAGGTAAGCCCTAGTCCACCTGAAACAGCTTCTGCGCGACGCTGGATGAGAGCGTTGGAGTTAGGTCCCGGAATTGCCGTGACCACGCGGCGTACTTGTTCAAGGTTGGTAAGTGTTGTCATGGGAAAAGTGTACGACCAGATTTCGAGCGACGGGCACTGGGGATTAGGCTGTGATGGTGAACTCAAAGAGAACACCATCAGATGCACTTTCGCATCAACCGCTCCGTCACCAAGCACCTCTCCTTGATGCCTACCTTTCTTACTTTGAAAATTCGGGACTACCCTTCACGATTCCTGGGCATAAGCAGAAGAGCGAGAAGTTGGATTCCGGTCTCGGCGCCGTCGTCGATGGCGATACACCTCTTTATGGCGGTCTCGATGAGATCAAGCTAACTCACGGAACCTTGAAGCGGGCCGAGAAGATGGCCGCTGATCTTTGGGGCGCGCAGTTTGCGCGTTTCTCAACAGGTGGCTCAACTCACGCCAATCAGGCGATTATCTTGGCGCTAGGGCAACCTGGTCAGAAGATCGCAGTTTCTCGGACCGCCCACCGCTCTGTTTTAAGCGCGCTCGTGCTCGCGGACCTGCAGCCGATCTGGATGGCACCGGATATCGATAGCGCAACTGGCTTTCCCATGGGAATTGGTCTTGCAGAGCTAGAACGCGCC
>DAIMCZ010000060.1:0-1204 GCA_036726125.1 Candidatus Nanopelagicaceae bacterium | reverse complement strand
GTCAACGCATTTAAGGCTCGCGTGCAATCGCACTTCGACCTTCCGATCTTTCTCTACGCCAGTGACTTTCCTGCAGGTCGCTTTGATCCGACCAAGATTGTGCTCCGGGCTAACCAATTGGGAACAAGTGGCGTCACAATCGAGAACGAACTCTTGAAATTTGGTATCCGCGTTGAGATGGCGGATTTCGATACCATGGTCTTCTTAGCGACCCTCGCCGATGATGCGAGCGACTTCGATCTCCTCGGAGATCGTCTGATCCCGATTCTCGAGAAGTTGCAATCTGCTCCTCGTCCCTCGGCTACTGCGCTCAGTTGGTCAGTTGTTCCCGTCGAAGGAACTTCTATGCGCACCGCCTACTTCGCCAATACCGAGATGATTTCAGCTGCAAGCGCAGTTGGACGAATCAGCGCCGATTTAATCGCGCCATACCCGCCTGGGGTTGCCGTGGTTGCCCCTGGAGAAATCCTGACGGAAGAGATCGTGAATGGACTGGCAACGTCTAAGGCCGCTGGAGTTCGCATCGCATATGCGACCGACTCAACCCTTGCGACCTATCGCGTTACTTTATAAGGCTCTTGTAGAGCGCAACCGTCTCTTGCGCGATGGAGTCCCAACTAAATTGCTCGATGGCACGGACTCGACCAGCCGCTCCATACTTTTGTAGGAGGTCGGGGTCGCCCATCAGGGCATTAATTCGATTGGTGAATGCAGTTTCAAACTCTGCGGCATCGCCCGAATAATGGATGAGTTCGCCAGTTTGACCGTTAGCGACCACCTCAGGGATCCCACCAACATCACTAGCAAGAACCGCCGTCTCACAAGCCATCGCCTCAAGGTTCACTATCCCGAGCGGCTCGTAGATCGAAGGGCATACAAAGAGATCAGCGCCAGAAAGGAGGGCAACGACGTCTGCTTGCGCTGCCATCTTACTAATCCAAATGACATTGTCGCGCGTGGCTTGTAACTCTTCGATAGCGGCCTGAACTTCTGCTCCAATTCCGGGTTCATCTGGACTACCGGCGCAGAGCACCAATCCAAACTTTGGATCAACATCTTTCCAGGCCTTCAAGAGATGAGCGAGACCTTTTTGGCGAGTGATGCGTCCGACGAAGATCGCGTACGGACCTTTTACTCCGAGCGATGACAAGAGTTCTGGATTAGATACGGGATGATAAATATTGGTATCGATTCCGTTGAGAAT
>DAIMCZ010000059.1:0-5457 GCA_036726125.1 Candidatus Nanopelagicaceae bacterium | reverse complement strand
GTGAGAGAGCCAAAGTCCCAGAAGGCTATGGATTGAATACCGGGTTTCGGCGATATAGAGATCAATAAGCCCGCCAACGAGGTAAGGATCGCAGAGACCGCAATTCCGGTTAGTAAAAAGCCAAAGCCCTTATTGGGCGCCAACCATTGCACGAGCACTGCGGTAATCGCAGCAGCGAGCACCGCTGCACCAATATTTGCCCGAGTGCCGTAAATTGATGCGCCCGAGGCGATCAGTGAAATAGTGCCGAGAGTTGCCCCGCTGGAAAGACCTATAAGAGTCGGTTCTGCAAGCGGATTTCGAAATATCCCCTGTGCTACCGCGCCAGCAACACCTAGACCGGCCCCAATAATGACCGCTCCTAGCGCTCGAGGAAATCTGACCTGCCAGACTGTTGTGGCATCAACATCGTGTTTACCAACGAGTGCAAAGACGGAGCGGTGCAGATGGAGAATTCCTAGATCAAGGGAGAGCCAGAAGAGAAAGAGCAGAACTGCGAAGCCTGATAGATAGATCCATAGCTTCCTCATAATTTCGCCGCCGCAATAATGAGTGGAAGTAGCGCCTTGGCCATTGGAATCGTGCGGGGGCCAAAGGAGAGGAGCAACGAGTCGTCAACAGTCACTACACGTTTATGTTGACCTGCAGATGTCTGCGCGATTCCAGGAAGTTGCACAAGTCCATTAATCCCTCCTACGGAGGCGAGCCCTTTCGTCATCAATAAGAGAACGTCAGGTTGTAACTTGATTAACTCTTCGGCGGTTAACGCATTGAATGGATTCTTGAGGTTTGCTGCACCAACATCAATGAATCCATCGGCTTGCAAGATTGAGTCCGCACCCGAACCTGGTCCTCCAATTAAATAGATGGAGGCAGTTCCACGCAGGTAGAGAAAGGCGACTTTAATTCCCGTCTTTGGGGACTTTAAAGAACTTACCTGTGCCTGTAGCGCTTTTCCAGCGAGTGGTACCCCGAGCGTTTTGGCTATCAAACTCTCTTTCGCGTAAATATCGGCCAGGGTAAATGCACTGGGAACACTGACGAGCCGAATCTTCGCAGCCTTGAGCGTTGTCAGAGCGGTTGCAGGAGATGTGTTGGAGTCAATAAAAACCAAGTCCGGGTGCTGCGAAAGTACCGCCTCTGCCGAGACCTGCATCGCTGACTCATCGATAGGAATTTTCTTCAGCTCTGGCATCGTGGAGGCGATGTCTCGACCGACTAAATCTTGGGCATACCCCAAGGCGGCGACGATTTCAGCTGAGCCGTTGGCTAGAGCGACGATCCTCTTAAACCGTGAGACCTCTCCGCTATGCACCATGGGAAGTGAGATTTGGCTTGCATTTATATCCGACACGGCTGCCTGAGCTGTAGGCGAAAGGGAGATGGAGAGAGTCACGATCACGCTGGAAATGAGGAGCCGTGATCGCATCTGCGTATTCTGACACTTCCCTTTCCGACATGGGGAGAGAAGTTGTCGGAGCGAGAAGTCGAACTTTCTCCTACATTTACCCCATGAAAACGCGCATCGTTGCAGTTCTTGTGGCTCTCATGGCTGCCGGAACTCTGCCTGCGCACGCGGCTACGGGTGCCAACGGGGCTATCTTGAATGTTTCACCCACATCTGGAGTTAAGGCTGGGCAGACCCTCACGGTTACTGGAAGCAAGTTTGATACGACTGTTGGGATCTATGTTGAGCTCTGCCAAGTGGTTTCTGCTGGAACCCTGCCTACAGTCTGTGGCGGTGGAGTAAATAAGTCGGGCACCGGAGCCGCCTCATTTTGGATCTCCTCCAATCCGCCTAGTTATGGACGCAATTTGGCTATTCCATTTAAGAGCGGCGGGAGCTTCTCTGTGGGACTCAAAGTTCAACCCGTGATCGGAAAGATTGATTGTCGCAAGGTTGCCTGCGCCGTCTATGTACGGGCAGATCACACCCGGACTCAAGATCGCACTCACGATATAAAAGTTCCCATCACCTTTAGTAAATAAACCAACCAAAAAATAGGAGAGCAATACATGAAAAAGAAGTTCATCGCGGTTCTTGCAGTTGCGCTGGTCGTAGCAGCGGCCCCATTGGCTAACGCAAAAGCCACGGTCACAGTGACTCCTACCAAAAACCTTCCACAAAAGGGAGCGGTCGTCACCTTCAAATTCGCCAAGTTGCCCGCAAAGAATGGCGTCTATGTCGAAGAGTGCATGGCTCCCGCAACCAAGGGCGCTACACCAACTGTCTGCGATTCCGATCAAACTGCTCAAGCCTGGGTTTCAAATGTAAAGGCTGATCTTGCACAAGGTGCTACCTCAGGTAAGGGCGCAGTGAAGTTCAAGCCGGTCCCTTACTTTGCAAAGGGCGATTGTGTGCACACCACATGCGTCTTCTTTATTACCAATGATCACAATGCAGCGGGAGATATGTCGCAGGATCAGACGATCCCATTCACTTTCTCTGCTAAGTAATTAGTTAATTTCGAGCCAGAGCTCGAAGTCCAGCCAGCGCAAATGTCACAGCGCTCTGGATTTCGGGCTCTGCTGCACTTCCGGCATCAATTCGGATTGATGCAGCATCTGTAACACTAGCCAATAAAGCACTTGCAACTCTCACATCCACAATCCCTGTCTCAGAGAGCGCAGCTTGCAGTGGAGCCATCATGCGGCGGTGGCCCATCAAAATTTCATCCTTGCGTTCCTCGGGGGTATTGATGGTGTTCAAAGATTTGACCAACATATGGCGACCGTCTGCAACGTAACGCAGACTCTCGGTGATCCAGAGTTCAATGCGGTGATAAGGATCTGTTGCATCCGCAACAGCTTCGGCTAAACGTTTGGTGTAATAGTCCAACTCTTCAATTACTAAATCAGCAACGAGATCAGCGCTAGATGCAAAGTATTCATAAATAGAACTTCGCGCTAAACCTGCTTTAGCAGCTACAGCGGCAACAGTTATGGAATCGGCACCGTTCGAGAGGGCTAGTTCCAAAGCGGCGCTCATCAACTGCTGGCGACGAAGTTCGCGATGCAGAGCGAGAGTTGGGGCCTGAATCTTTGGCATAAGAGCGCAAGTATCGCACCATTTGTTGGTCCATGGCGATTTCGAGCTAGATTTATTGGAAAGCACCTCCGCGAGGTGCTTGCAGGAGCACTCAGAGGCGCCCCGCTCCCTTCCTTAAGCTTTTACGCTCTTCCGGAAGGTCAAGACCCGCGATGACACAACTGCGATCAGTGTCATCGCGGTTCCCGTAATCAAATATGCGCTAATTTTCGTATGCGCCGCTGGAGCGAGCCAATCAAGTAGCAGCGCGCCGATCAACTGGCCAGTGACACTAAAGAGGATGAAGTTAAGGATCCCCAGATGCTTAACTGTGTAGGCGCTCACAGCAATGAAGATCACACCTATGGGCCCGCCTAGGTAGACAACAATTCCATGAGGTAGGTGTCCGATCGAACCACCTCGCCCAAGGTTGATGGCGAGAGCCACACTAAGGACAATCGAACCCATTAAGAAATTTACAAAAGTGGTTGATAGAGGCCGTGTAGAAACTACATTTAGGCGACCGTTGAGAGCTTGCTGAAATGCGATAACGATGCCGACAGTGATTGCAAGGATGATGGGTGCAGCTTTAAAAGTCGCACTTCGAAGTTGGGGATATACGGCGACCGTTACAGAGAAGAGGGTGATTATCGCAGTGATAGATCGAATCCAGGTGATTCGATGTTTTCCGGAGGGCGATAGGCCGATGAAATCCACAACCATCGAAGAGGCGGTCTGGCCTCCTACTGTGCAAATGGTGAAGATCGCAACACCAATTGTTGGAACAACGCTGCTCTGAATCGCGACAAAGAAGCCGCCACCCATTCCCCCGATGATCTCCCAAGGGCGCAACTTCCTGGTTTTCAACCCACTCCAAATCTTTGCCAAGCCTTCTCGATCTGGTCGATTAAAGAGACAGGCGGCGATAACAAAGATCCAGCCTGTTCCAAAAGAGATGAGTGCCGCAGCAATACCATTATGAATATCGGTCGAGAGCTGGCCATTGAGACGAGATTGAATAGCTGTCAGCGCACCAACAACTACAGCCATTATTGCAAATAACATGACGCTCCTTTAGTTAACGCAAGGAATGCTGGAGCCCTGTACTGCAGTTCCATTAGCAAGATGTGCAAAATTAAATTTAGTTGCAGTTGGCTTTGGAGTGGCCTTTGGCTTCACGCTCGCGCCTGGCTTTGGAGATGCTGTGACTTTAGGAGCTGGATAGAAGAGATCGTGCACAAATTTACGGACAGTTGGAATGTCGATGATATTTACATCTTGTCCATTACGCAGGGCATAACCTTCGATAGGAAGAGTATGGAATGTGATGTGTCCACCTGTAAGTGCGCGAGCCTGAGGCAAGAATCCAAGAACATCCCACCCGGCATCAATAACCACATCCTTTTTGGCTACGGTGAGGAGCGAGCTCAACTTTCCGAGATCTCCAAAGAGCCCTTGGCTGCGGAACTTGGTGATCACTCCCGTGATGAAGGCTTGTTGGCGATGGGTGCGGTCTAAGTCTCCATTAGGAAGACCATGGCGCTGACGTACAAATTGCAACGCCTGCACTCCGGTAATCGTCTGTAGCCCGGCTGGGAAGACCGCTCCTGAATATTGCGAATCATTGACCGCATGGTTTAGGCAAACCTGGATTCCTCCAAGGGCAGTCGCAAGGTCGTAGAAACCAACCAGATTGACCTCGGCAAAGTGGTCGATCGGAACGCCGAGCAAAGTGGTGATCGTAGAGATCGTCGCCGCCCGGCCCGCATCACGACTCTTCTGCTCGCGGAGCGGATTTTGTACGCCCTGTTTAATAAGCGCATTCTCAGAGTTGTACTTCGCTAACCCGTAAGCCTCTTTTATCTTCTGCATCCCCCATCCAGCGACTGCGACATAGTCATCGCGCGGGATCGAGATCGCTACAGCGTTCTTGCCGCCAGCGGGGATATGAATGAGGATCATGGTGTTGGTGTTGTAACCGCCCACCGCTGAACTAGAGCCCACGTGCATCAAATCCAGAAGCTTGCGCGGCAGATTGTTGCCATTGTTATCGCGACGGGAATCTAGACCGAGAAGGAGGATGTTGGTATCGCCACCGTTGGATTGTTTTGTGCCATTAAGAACGTTGGAGCGCGGGATGGCGCCTCCAGCCGTCTTGTCGAAGAGGTAGAAGGAGAAACTGAGGAGAGTTATTGCGATCGAGATGGCCGCAGTTACTTTCCTTAGATGCATGGCGCGAATCTTACCGACTAGAGTGTTGGTATGAATCACGTTGGCGCTCTAGCCCTAGTGGGCTCTGGAGAGTATCTGCCGGGAATGGCAGAGCTCGAAGGTGAGTTGCTGAGAAGCGGTATAGAGCGCGGATTGAAGAACCATTACGTTCAACTTCCGCTCGCTGCCGGCCGCGAAAGCGTTGATCGCAAGCGATA
>DAIMCZ010000058.1:0-5636 GCA_036726125.1 Candidatus Nanopelagicaceae bacterium | reverse complement strand
TACGGTGGTTTGGCGAAGTTGATGCCGATTACTGCAGTGACATTTGGCTTGGGTTACCTGGCGATTTTGGGAGTTCCACCATTCGCAGGCTTCTACTCCAAAGATAAGATAATTGAGACCGCCTTCAATCAAGGTGGCGGCAAGGGAATTCTTCTCGGTGGCGCCGCGCTTATTGGTGCAGGCATAACCGCTTTCTATATGACCCGCGTTGTCGTACTCACCTTCTCCGGTGCACGGCGTTGGAAAGAGGGAGCGCACCCGCACGAGAGTTCCATTCTTATGTGGGCACCTATGGTGGTTCTCGCAATTGGCTCAGTTGCATCCGGCTTCTTGTTGAGCTTTGGCAGTTCTCTGGTTAATTGGTTGCAACCCGTGGTCAATGCATCGAACGCTGCCGGTGGCAAGGAGTTGATGAACCCTTGGGTGGTTTCACTACTCGCTCTCGCGGTGGTTGCTCTTGGCGCCGGATATGCAATTACTAAGTACCGCACGGTTGAAGCTGTGGCTCCTGAAAAAGTTTCAATCTTTACCAAGGCAGCACGTAAGGATCTCTTCCAAGATGACCTTAATGATGCGCTCTTAGTAAAGCCAGGCAAGGCACTGACCTTGGGCTTGGTCGCCACCGATAACTATGTCATTGATGGTGCGGTGCGGTTGGTCGGATGGGTTCTCTCTGAAATTTCGGACGTGCTTCGGAAGATTCAGAACGGTTACGTGCGCACGTATGCGTTGATCATGTTGGCAGGCGTCTTCATCGGTGCCCTAATAATCTGGGTGGTCACTGTATGAACCTCTTAACGATCACAATTCTTCTTCCACTCGTCGGTACCGCTGCCTTAGCGGTGGCACCGCGTGGCAATACTCAGGTAATCAAGATCATCGCACTTGTCTCTTCCCTCGTAACTCTCGTCAGTTCACTCTTGATGCTGACGAAGTACAAGTTCGGTGTCACTGGATTTCAGTTGGTCTCCTCGCACACCTGGTTCAAGGTATTCAATATTAATTACGCAGTAGGTATCGATGGCCTTGCCCTCGTATTGATTCTCCTCACAACTGTTTTGGTTCCCATCGTGGTAGTCGGCGGATGGAATGAGGCTGAAGGCGGACGCTGGAGCGTAAAGACCTTCTACATGTTGATTCTCGTCCTTGAGATGTTTATGGTTGCCGTCTTCGCTGCCACAGATGTCTTCCTCTTCTATGTGATCTTTGAAGTCATGCTTATTCCGGTCTACTTCCTCATCGGAGGTTATGGCCGCGGAGATCGCGCTGCAGCCGCCCTTAAGTTCCTGCTCTATAGCCTCTTCGGCGGACTTTTGATGTTGGCCGCCGTTATCGGGATCTTCGTAATCTCGATCAAGCAGGGTCCGGGGTCATTTGATGTGACGACCCTCTCGCACCTCAAGATCAGTCATAACACGCAAGATTGGCTCTTCCTAGGTTTCTTCGTTGCCTTTGCCATTAAGGCGCCGCTCTTCCCATTCCATACTTGGCTTCCTGGAGCAGCGCGCTCGGCAACGCCCGGAACGTCGATTCTGGTCCTTGGAGTTCTCGACAAAGTTGGCACCTACGGCATGATCCGTTTCTGCTTAACCTTGTTCCCCGAGGCAACAAAGACCTTTGCGCCATACATTATCGCGCTCTCGCTGGCATCGATCATTTATGGAGCATTCCTTGCGATCGGTCAGAAAGACCTTAACTCGCTCATCGCATTTACTTCGATTTCGCACTTCGGATTTATCGTCTTGGGAATCTTTGCTCTCACAAGTCAGGGAATCACAGGAGCTTCGCTCTACATGGTCAACCACGGATTCTCGACCGCTGCACTCTTCTTAGTGGGTGGTTGGATGGCTCAACGTCGCAAGTCGACTCAAGTCGAAGACTTTGGCGGGCTGCAAAGAATTACACCGGTGATGGCCTGGTGCTTCTTTATTGCAGGCCTGTCGGCGCTGGCACTTCCTGGACTTTCAAGTTTCGTCAGCGAATTCTTGGTACTTATTGGAACATTCACACGCTACCCAGCGGCAGCAGTGATCGGCACACTAGGAATCATCTTGGCTGCGCTTTACGTTCTCATCTTGGTGCAACGTTCTCTCCACGGCCCCTTGCAAGAAGGTAATGAAGATACCCCCGATCTCAATTGGCGTGAGAAGGTTGCTATCGCTCCAGTGATTGTTGCCTTAGTTCTTCTGGGCTTCTACCCCAAGCCTGCAATTCATCTCATCAATCCAGCCACGAGCCAGGTAATGGTTGCGGCCCAATCAAGTGACCCAACTCCATTGGCAGGTCGATAATGTTGACTACACCGGCTCTTAATTACAACCTACTTGCTCCGATCCTCATTGTTTTAGGTGGAGCGCTCCTCGGCGTGCTTGTTGAGGGATTTATCGGCAAGGCCTACCGTGCCCGCATCCAAATTGTTATTGCCTTAGCATCGATTGCAGCGGCGCTGGGATGGGTCATATCTATTCACAATGTAACTTCCCAATCCGCTGCGGTCGATTCTGTCTCGATCGATGGTGGCGGGCTATTTATGCAAGGCGCGATCTTGGCACTGGCCTTCGTTGCTCTCCTCTTCTTTACCCAGAACGATCACTTTGCACCTCAAGCATCAGCACTACCTGGATCGGTCGAAGAGGCTGAGGCAATTCGCGCTGGAGTGCAGATGACCGAGATTTATCCACTTGTTCTCTTTGCAGTTTCGGGAATGTTGCTCTTCCCCGTGGCACACGATCTGATCACCCTCTTTGTTGCGCTCGAAGTACTTTCAATTCCGCTCTACATCATTACTGGGCTAGCGCGTCGTCGTCGCTTGCTATCGCAGGAAGCAGCTCTTAAGTACTTCTTGCTGGGAGCCTATTCCTCTGCATTCTTCCTCTTCGGTGGCGCATTCCTCTATGGGTTTTCGGGAAGCCTCTCGCTCGGCGTTATTCGTACCGCCGCTGCTACTCCTGGCAGCAATCACATCTTCCTCTTCCTCGGCGTTCTCTTTATGTCGGTAGGACTTCTCTTTAAGGTGGGAGCAGTTCCCTTCCATTCGTGGACCCCTGATGTCTATCAAGGAGCTCCAACTCCAGTAACAGGATTTATGGCGGCCTGTACCAAGGTTGCTGCGTTTGGAGCGATGTTCCGTATCTTTATTGTTGGCTTTGGAGCGATACAACCTGATTGGCGTCCACTCTTCGTTGGCGTAGCGATTATTACGATGGCGGGTGGAGCTATTGCGGCAATCGTGCAACGCGATGTTAAGCGCACTCTTGCTTACTCATCGATCACTCATGCGGGCTTCCTGCTTGCCGGAGTGATCGCGCTCAGCAAGGCCGGTCTCACCTCGATGATGTTCTATTTAGTCGCTTATGGATTTGCAACGATCGGTGCCTTCGGAATCGTGACTTTGGTCCGCGACTCAACCGGTGAGGTCAATGATCTTAATCGCTGGGCTGGGCTGGGTAAGAAGTCTCCGGGGATCGCGACAGCTTTTGCCCTCTTCTTGATGAGTTTCGGTGGAATTCCACTCACAGCGGGTTTCATCGCGAAGTTCTCTATCTTTACCGCCGCTTACGCTTCGGGGAATATTGCGATAGTGGTTGTCGGCGTGCTCTCGAGTGCGATCGCACTCTTCTTCTATCTGCGGGTAGTGCTCATCATGTTCTTCAAAGAACCTACAGATGAGACCGTGACTGTCGCAGTTCCGTCATTCTTAGTAAGTACTGGAATTGTGATCTGCTTCGTAATTACCTTGGTCTTAGGTGTCTATCCAAACTTGCTCTTCAATCTTGCTAATACGATGACGACGCTGGTTCCTTAATTAATCCCCAGTTACTTCACTAAAGGGATTTGATTCGCCACGAGCTTCAGGGTGATCGTAAAAGTCTTGAATAATCGGGATAAGCAGGTGTGGTTTCACTTTGTGAGTGGCATGCGGCGAACCAGGAATGATCGCGAGTCTGCCATTAGGTAAAGCTTCGTAGAGATCGACGCCATGATGCGGACTAAATGGCTCGTCATCTCCATTTACTACAAGTACGGGACAGGTGATTGTCGCCAACTCCTCCGGAGTCATATTGGGTTCGGTCTCCCAAACTTCATAGGCCTTGTAAATAATGCGATCTAAGGTCTCGGGGGAATCAGGTGAGCGCTCGGCAAATTCAGCGCGATTCTCATCGCTGATGGTGATCTCTCCTCCGATAGTGAGGCCAGCGTCCCAGGTGTAATTAGTGCCGGTTGCCACAATCGAGAGAACTAGATCAGGGCGCGCAATTGCGACCAGGAGCGCGATGATTCCTCCATCGCTATGTCCCAGTATGTGCGTTGGTGCACCGATAACATCTTCAATGTAGGCAATCGCCTCATCGCGTTGGAAATCGAAGTGGTAAAAACCATCGCGGATTCCGGTGCGGCCATGAGCGGTGCGGTCATAGCCATATACCCGAAAGCGATCTTCTACTGCGGGGAGGATATGGGGCGCGAAATTCTCAGTCGCGCTAAGCCCTCCATGAAGAAGGAGCAAGGGTTCACCGGTATGTGAGTACTCAACGCTCCATGTCTGATGACCACGAAGATTGATGTAAGACATAAGGGCTAAATGGAATCCATGATGTGGCGATTGCCACGATCAAATGTGAAGTAGTTCCAGCTCCAGTCGGCGATGGTGCCAATCCGGTTGCGCCCACCCATGAGATAGAAGAGGTGGAGGAAGAGCCAACCGAACCAAGCGATAGGGCCGCTAATCTTGAGTTTTTTGACCTGAATGATCGCCTTGTGACGACCGATCGTGGCCATGGAGCCCTTATCTTTGTAAACAAAATTCTGTAGAGCCTGTCCCTTAGTAAGGCGCTTAATCTGTGCCGCAACGAAGCGACCTTGTTGCATCGCAACTGGGGCGACCTGAGGAAGGAATCGACCGTTGGGACCGCGGGCTCCAGCACAGTCTCCTACCGCCCATACGTATGGGTAGTTAGACACCTGTAGTGTCGCGTCAGTCTTAAGGCGAAAGCCCTCTGTTGGGACGTTGAGATCGTAAATCGCAGGAGCGCTTGTTACTCCAGCGGCCCAGACGACCACATGCGCACGCATCGATGTGCCATCAACAAAATTAATCTGACCTGACTCCAATGACTTCACAGCAGTTGTAAGCATCAAGTTGACGCCCAACTTCTGCAGTTCGTTCTGCGCCTTATCCGTAAGAGATTGATCGAACATAGGTAGGACGCGAGGCCCCGCTTCGACGAGATATACATCGATATTGGCCGCAGCTTCGGCTTGGTCGTTGTGAAGCGGACCTCTGATGAGTTCTCCCATGGCTCCAGCCATTTCAACGCCAGTTGGGCCACCGCCTACGATGACAACTTTAAGGCGAGTGTCATCTTGGAAGCGGCAGAGATCTTCGTAGCGGCGCATGATTTCGGAGCGGATCATCAGGGATTCATGGATTGTCTTCATTCCGAGGCCGAACTCACTGACACCGGGAATTCCAAAGTCTGCGGTCACGGAGCCGAGCGCGACTACTAGGTGGTCAAAAGGAATGACCTCACTGCTGTCGAGTTTTACCGTCTTGTTCTTGTGATCTACTGATATCGGCGAGCCCATGTGGAAGCGACCGCCCGTTTTACGGAGCGCGCCACGGATGGGGTAGGCGA
>DAIMCZ010000057.1:0-5740 GCA_036726125.1 Candidatus Nanopelagicaceae bacterium | reverse complement strand
TGCTGCAGTATCTCTTTGAGTCCCATAGGGGTATCTTCTCATGTCTATGAGTTATCGACTACGCGAGGCGACGCTTCCGATTTTGCCTGCAGACCGAGAACCTATTCGCGTCCTCCACTTCTCTGACCTCCACCTCACCCCAAAGCGCAAGGTAGAGATTGAAGACATCAAGAGTTTTGCGGCGCTGCAGCCCGATCTAGTTATAAGTACCGGCGACTTCTTAGCGGATCGCGAGGCGGTAGCGGTGGCGCTATCTGCCCTTTCAGATCTCCTCGAGCTACCTGGTGTCTTCGTCTTTGGCTCCAATGATTACTACGCGCCACGGGTGAAGAATCCCTTCACATATCTCCTAAAAGATCACGGAAAGCGAATCCTCGGCGATTTACTTCCAGTAGAGGAGTTGCGATCTGGCTTAACCGATCGCGGCTGGAAGGACCTCAATCACAAGCGAGCCGTTCTGCAGATTAAAGGAACCAGTATCGAATTTCGTGGAACCGATGATGCTCACCTCGTGCGAGATAACTACTCCCTCGTCGCTGGTCCCGCAGAGGAGAGTGATCTCGCCATTGGCGTTACACACGCTCCCTATTTGCGCATCCTCGAAGCTATGGCTCGCGATCATCTCGATGCGATTTTTGCCGGTCACACTCATGGTGGTCAGGTTAGATTGCCATGGCCAGGTGGTTCGAAGGCGTTAACGACAAACTGCGATTTACCAACGTGGCGGGCACGAGGAGTTTCGAAATTATCTGACGAGCCGTGGCTCAATGTTTCCGCGGGAATGGGCACTTCCCCCTTCGCGCGAATTCGAGTGGCATCGCCTCCGGAAGTCTCGTTGATTACTCTCGAGAGTAGTTTGTAAAAGCTCCTAGCGCCTTGAAGCCAGCTTTCTCGTAGGCACGCTGCGCAGCGAGATTTCCAGTTCGTACTCCAAGTCCTAAGACAGGAATACCGATTTGGTGAGCATGCGCAGCGATTCCCTTACTGAGCGCAGTTGCATATCCAAACCCCCGATCTTGAGAGCGGGTGACAACAGATGACATCACATGGAAACCTGATTGCCACTGCACGACAACTGCGCATGAGACTAGTTCACCTATTTCATTGCGAATTCCTCCCCAAAAGACTTCTTCGGGATCACCAGGTGAGACTGATGAATCTGGAGCATGCTCTTGGATGAGCTTCTTGATCTCTGTGACATCAGTCAAAAGTTCAATGGGTGCGATCGCGCTCTTTGTTTCAATCTCCCAAAATTGGAATCCACCTCCCCGCACCGAAAAACCTTTGAGAGGTAGAGGGTGTGTGGATGCAAGATCAGTACAGCGTGGATCTAGAAACGCTCCTTCGCCATAGAGGTGCCCGTAGAAAGGTTCGCCTTTTACAATAAATGAGAAAGATTCGTCATCCTTATATGCCGCAACAAAATTCTCATGACTCATGTAGTACTTCGCCGCGTTCCGAGTCCGAAGCAAACTTTCTGCCCACGACTTCGCCTCTTCAAGATCCTCGGTCACTTCTAACATTTCTGAATTGTAGAGTGATAAAATTCAACCACGCACGGTTGGTGACATTAAAGGAACTCAAGAAATTGGGTTCCTTTTTTGTTTCCACAGCCTCCAGCTCTTAACAACTCTTTGACCAAATCCAATTTGCTGTCGCATCTTGAATTACTTTGAAAGTACCGGGGCGTTGTGTTGTAACGGTAGCCTGCAAGGTTTCACCAACCGTGCGGAGTGGGTTCGATTCCCATCAACGTCTTCGGCAGTCTTGGACCGACTCGCTGATGAGTGGTGAAGAATTAGCGAGTCGGGCTGAGCACCTTTTGAACTAATTAATTGCTGAACTCCGCTGCAACCAACTCTGCGATCTGGGCGGTGTTGAGTGCTGCGCCCTTGCGAAGGTTGTCGCCGCACATAAAGAGATCGAGAGCATGATCATCATCGAATGAGCGACGGACGCGACCGACCCATGTTGGATCTGTGTTGACTACATCGGCAGGGGTAGGCCAGATGCCATTCTCGGGATCATCAAGGAGTTCAATTCCTGCGGAGTTCTTCAATAGATTTTGAGCGCCTTCGCGAGTGACCTCGGAATCAAATACTGCGTGGACTGCCAACGAGTGCGTAGTAATAACTGGCACGCGTACGCAGGTCACGGCGACTTTGAGGTTTGGCAGACCAAGAATCTTTCGTGATTCAAAGCGAACCTTTGTCTCTTCAGATGAATAACCATCGGCCTTAAGCGAACCAGCCCACGGAATAACGTTGAGAGCGAGTGGTGCCGGAAAGGCGCCGAAGTCCTTAATGACGGTGCGCAGGTCACCTGGCTGCTCGCCGAGGTGAGTTCCAGCGACGGCAGAGATCTGGGAGCGCAGGGTTTCAGGACCAGTAACACCCATACCCGAAACAGCTTGGTACGAGGAGACGAAGAGCTCCTTAAGACCGTACTCCTTATGGAGAGCACCCATCGCAACAATCATGGTCATTGTTGTGCAGTTTGGATTGGAGATGATGCCCTTTGGACGATTCTTGATCGCCTCTGGATTAATCTCAACTACAACTAGGGGAACTTGATCATCCATGCGGAAGAAGGTCGAGTTATCAACGACGATCGCGCCACGTGAGACGGCGATAGGGGCCCACTCTCCGGCGATCTCATCAGGAGTATCAAACATCGCAATATCGATTCCATCGAAGGCTTCAGGTGAGATGGCTACTACTTCTACCTCTTCACCGCGGACCATCAACTTCTTACCGGCGCTGCGCGCTGAAGCGATGAGGCGAATCTCGCCATAGACATCAGGACGCTTGCTCAGGATGTCGAGCATGACCGTGCCAACTGCGCCGGTTGCTCCAACAACTGCTAGTGATGGCTTCTTACTCATCGTCCGGTTCCTCCATATACAACTGCCTCGTCGGTGGTATCTAAATCAAAAGCGGTGTGCGCTGCCTTGACGCCGATTTCGAGATCGGAGTCGCGAACGATTACGGAGATGCGAATTTCTGAAGTCGAGATCATCTCGATATTGAGACCAGCATCTGCCAGGCAGGCAAAGAAGGTTGCAGTGACGCCGGGATGTGATCGCATTCCCGCACCAACAAGCGAGAGCTTGCCGACTTGATCGTCATATTGCAGTGAAGCAAAACCAATTTCACCCTGAATATCTTTGAGGAGCGCAGTCGCTTCTGCGCCATCACTCTTCGGAAGTGTGAAAGAGATATCTGTTAGTCCCGTCGCAGCAGCGGAAACATTTTGGACAATCATGTCGATGTTGATCGCGGCATCGGCGATCGCTTGGAAGATGCGGGCCGCAACACCGGTGCGATCTGGAACTCCGACGATCGTGATCTTTGCCTCGCTCTTATCGTGGGCGATGCCACTAATAATTGCCTGTTCCATATCTTCTGCTCCTTCGGGATGATCTTGCACGATCCACGTGCCTTCTAAATTGGAAAATGATGAGCGAACATGAATCGGAAGATTGAAGCGACGGGCGTACTCAACACAACGCAGGTGAAGAACCTTCGCTCCGCTGGCGGCCAATTCGAGCATCTCTTCGTAGGTCACAGTGTTGAGTTTGCGAGCGGTCGGAACTACGCGAGGATCAGCGGAGTACACACCATCGACATCGGTATAAATTTCACAGACATCTGCATCAAGCGCCGCGGCGAGAGCAACAGCCGTTGTATCGGAACCCCCGCGGCCAAGAGTTGTTACATCGTTGGTGTCTTGCGAGACACCTTGGAACCCGGCGACGATCGCGATGTGTCCACCCTCAAGAGCTTCGCGGATTCTTCCCGGCGCTACATCGATGATGCGCGCCTTGCCGTGGGTCGAGTCTGTGATAACTCCAGCTTGCGAACCGGTGAAGGACATTGCCTCATGCCCAAGATTTCCGATTGCCATCGCTAAAAGCGCCATAGAGATGCGCTCACCGGCAGTCAGCAACATGTCGAGCTCGCGACCGTTTGGCATAGGGGTAACTTGGTTGGCGAGATCGATTAACTCATCCGTTGTATCACCCATCGCCGAGACCACGACGACGACCTGATGGCCCGCCTTCTTGGTGGCAACGATGCGTCCAGCGACGCGCTTTAGGCCCTCGGCATCAGCGACAGAGGAGCCTCCATATTTTTGGACAATTAGACCCATGGCAGAACTTTGACATAGGAAGATGAATTTTCTAGGGGTGTCTTACATAGTAAGACGCGCAACCGTCCTACATATTGAGATTATTACTACTCAATGGTGCGTCGCCCCTCGAAGGCGCGACCCAGAGTTACCTCATCAGCATATTCAAGATCTCCGCCCACTGGCAGACCCGATGCCAAGCGACTGACCTTGATCCCCATCGGTTTGATCTGACGGATCAAATACGAAGCGGTGGCCTCGCCCTCGAGATTGGGGTCGGTGGCAATGATCAATTCTTGGATATTGGTGTCAGAGAGGCGAGCCATCAGTTCGCGGATCCGGAGATTTTCAGGACCGATGCCATCAATCGGCGAGATTGCCCCACCAAGGACATGATACTTCCCGCGGAATTCGCGGGTCTTCTCGATTGCCATCACATCTTTGCTCTCTTCGACGACGCAGATCAGAGAGTTATCGCGCCGCGGATCGCGACAAATTCGGCAGAGATCCTCCTCGGAGATATTTCCGCACTCAATACAGAATTTAACGCGCTCTTTTACGGTGCGAAGAACATCAGCCAATCGAGTGACATCTACGCGTTCGGACTGGATGATGTGGAATGCAATGCGTTGTGCGGACTTTGGTCCGATGCCTGGCAGACGGCCGAGCTCGTCGATTAAATCTTGGATCGCTCCCTCGTACATCAACGCTCGAATTCCCGAATGACCTGCGCGCCAAGTTCACGAGCAAGTAGTGCTGTACCCGAAAGCTGATCCGGATCGCTCGCCTCTTCGGTAGTGCGCTCATACTGTGGCGCATTGATCGATGGATCTACGACAACTTCGATCTTGCGAACCAACCCGGTGACATCTTGGAAAGCTGCAGCGAGGATCTCATCACTTCCACTTCTGACAAATGAGTCGCGAGCTCCGGAGTTAACGATTGCGATCGTGATCGACTTGTCATCCACCGCAAGAACTTGTGCGCTGGCAGAGAGCAACGACCAGGTCAATCGACGGCGCTTCTTTACATTTTCAATGACATCTGGCCATAAGCGACGGAGTGCAGAAATATCGACGGGGCCGACGGGCTGGTTTGTGGATGGCTCGGGTGCGGCAGCACGAATCGGCTTCTTCACTTCAGGTGTTGCAGCAATTGCAGCAACTGGCGTCTCGACAGGTTTAGTGCTCTGAGGCGTTGACTCCACCGCTGGAGCTGCATGGGTAACCAGATTTACTCCGCGCTCTAGCCTCTCGATTCGAGCGATCAGCGCTCCATCATCGCCAGTTGGCAGCAGAATTCGCCCGCAAATAAGCTCAAGGATCAAGCGGGGCGCTGTTGCGCCACGCATCTCGGTCAATCCCAAAGAGGTTATATCTGCTGCGCGGATTAGTGTTGCCGCGCCAATTAAGTTAGCTTGCGTGCGCATCCGCTCTAATTGATCTTCCGGAAAATCGCGCAGCACATGAGATGCGTTCTCCTTTACAGCGCCGACGATGATCAGATCACGTAAGCGCTCCAAGAAATCTTGTGTGAAGCGGCGCGGATCGAAGCCTGATTCAATTACTTTATCCACGGTATTAAAGAGTGTTGTGCTATCACGTGCAGC
>DAIMCZ010000056.1:2610-5857 GCA_036726125.1 Candidatus Nanopelagicaceae bacterium | reverse complement strand
TGATCAACGAGCTCACCCGCTTTGGTGCCACCGTGGTGCACAAGGGCAATGCCCTGGTTCACGTATCAGGTCACGCAGCCGCAGGAGAGCTTTTGTATTGCTACAACATCGTCAAACCAAAGAATGTCATGCCGATCCATGGTGAGTGGCGTCATCTGCGTGCAAATGCAGAACTTGCTATAAAGACTGGAGTCCCGCGCACAAACACGATCGTTGTTGATAACGGAATCGTCGTCGATGTACACGATGGATATGCGGATATTTCAGGTGCGATTCCTGTCGGATTTGTTTATGTCGATGGACAGAGCATTGGCGAGATCACTGAGAGCTCGCTCAAGGATCGCCGCATCTTGGGTGAAGAAGGATTCATCTCAGTTGTCGTTGTCGTTGATTCGCAGAGCGGAAAGATTGTGGCCGGCCCTGATATCCACGCCCGCGGATTTACTGAGGATAAGGCGCTCTTTGATGAGGTTAAGGGCATGATCGAGAAGGCGATGGCTACTTCGGTCGCTGGTGGAATCAATGGCACTCACCAATTGGCACAGGTCGTCCGTCGCACGGTTGGAAGTTGGGTTGGCGAAGAGCACCGTCGCAAACCGATGATCATCCCTGTTGTTATTGAGGTATGACGGCGCGCCGAGAGGCTGGCCCGTACCCTTTTCTTTAGGCTTAGAGCGCTATGGCTAAAAAACGAAGTTCCGCACCCAGCAAGGCTGCCAAAAAGCGCCCATCCTTCATTGCGATGATCGTGCGCGGCATTGCCGCGATCTGGCGTTTTACAGCCAAGGCGATCGGAAGCACCGTTCGTTTTCTCTTTAAGGAGGCCCGCGAGCTCGATAGCGCCCATCACCGCGACGGCCTAGCTTTCCTGCTCTTGATTTTTGCGCTTGTCAGCGCCGCCGGTAGTTGGTTCCACATGAACAACCCCATCGGTCGGGGAATGAATACCCTCTTGCTCGGCACCTTCGGCAAGATTGCAATCGTCACACCGCTCCTCTTTATCTACTTTGCCTTCAGATTATTTAAAGCGCCGGATGAGGGTCGAGCGAATGGACGCATCACTATCGGAGCCATCCTTCTGGTCCTCAGCACCACTGGGTTAGCTCAAGTCTTCAAGGACTCTGAATTTAGCTTCGTAAAGAGCGCCGGGGGAGTTATCGGGTACGGGGTCGGCCGCCCGCTCTCCAACCTCGGTACCTCGCTACTTGCCATTCCAATTTTGCTTCTACTTCTCTTCTTTGGCGTACTAATTGTTACAGCTACGCCCGTTTCACAAGTCGTAGCCAAGGTCCGAGGTATCTTTGTCTTTTTCGCTGGACGCCGTCGCGCAGCGCGCGAACGCAATGAAGAGGCCTTCGAGATTAGCGATACGCCTCCCTTCGAGACCCCACTCGTTCAGGCATTTCCTGAGCCAGAGCCCGAAGAGGATTTAGTCGAGGATCCGGAAGAGACCGTCGCACTTGTCGTTGATCGAACTCCACCACCCGCTCCGACTTTTAGTACCAAGACGGTGCAGAGCACACCTGCTCACCAGATGATCCTTGCCGCGGATGCGCCATATGTATTGCCATCGATGGATCTTTTGAAGACAGCGCCCGCTTCCAAGGCGAAGTCAAAGGCGAATGATCTGGTGGTTGCTGCACTTGGCCAGGTCTTTGAACAATTTGGAGTGGATGCTCGCGTCACTGGCTTCATGCGTGGACCAACCGTTACGCGCTATGAAGTTGAGCTAGCTGCTGGCGTAAAGGTCGAAGCGATTACTGCGCTCTCAAAGAATATTTCCTATGCCGTTGCCAGTGGAGATGTCCGAATTCTCTCTCCCATCCCTGGAAAATCTGCAGTCGGCATTGAAATTCCAAATACCGATCGCGAGATAGTTGCGCTAGGTGATGTGCTGCGATCGAACGCGGCGATGAGCGAGACACACCCAATGGTGATTGCGCTCGGCAAAGATGTCGAAGGTAACTTCATCTGCGCCAACCTCGCCAAGATGCCACACCTCTTAGTCGCAGGTGCGACTGGCGCTGGAAAATCTTCGATGATTAACTCACTGATTGTTTCTATCTTGATGCGATCCACTCCGGATGAAGTTCGACTTGTCATGATCGACCCTAAGCGCGTCGAGTTAACGAGCTACGAAGGTATTCCTCACTTGATCGCTCCCATCATTACCAATCCCAAGAAGGCTGCAGATGTGTTGGCCTGGGTGGTGCGCGAGATGGATCAGCGCTACGACGATTTATCCCACTTTGGTTTCAGACACATCGATGATTTCAATCGCGCTGTTAAGGCTAAGAAGGTTGCAGCCCCCGCAGGGAGCGAACGAGTCCTTGAGCCATATCCATACCTGCTCGTCATCATCGATGAGTTGGCAGATCTGATGATGGTCGCCGCACGCGAAGTTGAAGAGAGCATTGTTCGAATTACTCAGCTGGCCCGCGCCGCCGGAATTCACTTAGTGATCGCGACACAGCGTCCAAGTGTGGATGTTGTAACTGGACTCATCAAAGCAAATGTTCCTTCACGCCTGTCTTTCGCAACGTCGAGCCTCGCGGATTCACGAGTTATCCTCGATACTCCTGGCGCAGAAAAGTTGGTCGGACAAGGTGACGGATTATTCCTTCCTATGGGTGCGAGTAAGGCGATGCGTATTCAAGGCGCTTATGTATCAGAGCGTGAATCTGAAGCGGTAGTTAACCATGTGAAGTCACAAGCTCAACCAGTATTCCGTGTTGATATCAATGCACCAGCGGTGAGCAAGCAGATTGAAAACGATATCGGCGATGATATGGATCTCTTGCTACAAGCAATTCAGTTAGTCGTGGGAACTCAATTCGGTTCAACCTCAATGTTGCAGCGCAAGCTCCGCGTCGGTTTCGCCAAGGCCGGTCGCTTGATGGACCTCATGGAGAGCCGGGGAGTGGTTGGCCCATCCGAGGGATCCAAGGCCCGCGAGGTCTTGATCACTGCTGAGCAGATGCCTGACCTCCTGGAGGAGATCCAGGGTTACATCTAGGTGAATTAATCCCCAAAAACCCCTCAACGGGCCTTTTTGCGGGAAAAGATTTGGTAGCGGCTAAAGCCTAGGTTTACCCTTTACTCCTCACTTTCCCCCAGATCGTGGCAACGCACCCCGCCGAGATTTAAGTAATGAGGCTTTGATGTCAGTAGGCATTCTTCTCCGTCAAGCAAGAGAATCAGTTGGCATGTCCATCGAAGAGCTGTCGGAACTTACATTTGTCCGCCG
>DAIMCZ010000056.1:0-2510 GCA_036726125.1 Candidatus Nanopelagicaceae bacterium | reverse complement strand
GCCGTGTCAGATAGCTCGGGCGCAGCGCTCTTCAGCGGCATGCTCACAAATGGGGCTTCTCGATCATTCGATGATAGCCAACTCATCAACGTGACCATTGGTAATGCGGGAGCCGTTGATCTGAATGTGAATGGTAAAGATGCCGGAACTCCTGGCGCTACCGGCGAAGTCCTGCACCTACAATTTGGACCTGGCGCCTCCTCACAAGGGTAGCAAGTTGGACGTAATAAAGAGGTAAGACGCTTTCTTCACACATTCGAACGAAGGTGACAGGTACGATGTCACCAATGAGCACCTCACCCTCAAGGACGCTGAATCTTCCTAACGCGTTAACGGTCTTGCGTCTGCTCGCCCTCCCATTCTGTGCTTATGCGCTCTTTAAAGATGGTGGAGATTCCTCGCTTTGGCGGGTGATCGCGTGGTGCGGATTCTTCCTGGTGGGTGTCACAGATCTGATGGATGGTCGCTTAGCGCGATCTCGCAATCAAGTAACAAGTTTTGGAACCTTCCTAGATCCCGTCGCAGATAAGGCCGCAATCGGAACCGCGATGATCGGGCTTTCGATCCAAGGAAAGTTGTGGTGGTGGGTCACGATCGTGATCTTGTTCCGCGAAATCGCGGTGACTCTTCTGCGCCTTGCAGTGATCAAAGATGGAGTTATTCCAGCCAGCAAGGGCGGCAAGCTAAAGACGATGATGCAGGGATTTGGAATTGGTTTTTACATTCTTCCTTTACCGCACTGGCTGCATATTCCGCGCGATGCCTTCATGGGAGCGACGATCGCCATAACGATCACCACTGGTTACGACTACTTTAAGAAGGTCTTGCAGAGTGCCAAGTAATTCAGATGTTGCACAAATCATCAGGGTGATGAAGCGGCGCGGCTTAACGCTTTCGACGGCAGAATCAATCACCGGTGGGGGATTGGGAGAGCTCTTCACCTCCATCTCTGGCGCTTCGGCGGTATATCAGGGCGGAATTATTACTTACAGCGATGTAAGCAAGACCAAGTTTTTAGGGGTGCTGAAGAAGACGCTCAATAAATACACCGCGGTATCTGAAGAGGTCGCGATTGCGATGGCGCAGAGCGTACGGACGCAATTCAAGACGGATTACTCAATTTCCACAACGGGCGTTGCTGGCCCGGGGCGCGCCTACGATCAAAAAGCGGGCACCGTCTGGATTGCAATCGATAGTCGCGCTGGAACGTCCACAGTTGCGCTCGCTTTGACGGGAGATCGTGCCGAAATTCGCCACGCAACTTTAGAGAGCGCAATTGCGACCTTTAGCCGTATCCTTATCCCGTGATTCTCCTCCGCTCCCACATCGGCTCTGCTCTGCGCGCCTCGCGCGTTGCCCAAGGCCGCACCTTGCGCGATGTCGCAAAGAGCGCTCGCGTCTCCCTCGGCTACCTATCTGAGGTCGAGCGCGGTCAAAAAGAAGCCTCTTCCGAACTTCTCAATTCAATTTGCGCCGCGCTGGATATCTCACTCGGTGAGGTCTTGCTGCGCGTCTCAGCACAAGTCCGCTTGGCGGAAGCCCCAACTTTGACCGTTGTGGATGACGCTGCGTAATTAGCTGCACCGCGAGCTAATCCAACGCTCCATTTAGATCATGGCAACTAACCAGCGTTCGCGTATAGCAATACTCTCGGGCGCCAAGATTGTCATCACCGAGGTCGGCTCCTACGAATCCAATATGAACGATATCGCCGCACGCGCAGAGGTCTCGCGTGCCACAGTTTATAACCACTTCAGCGACAAGGAAGAGATGATGCTCTCTCTTCTCGAATCGGAGATCCACCGTCTGATTGATTTGGCAAGGAAAGCTCCAACTAAGCGCGACGCTCTCTATGCCCTTTCAATCGAGATCTCGAAAGATCCTGCCCTGCGCAAGATGGTCGAGACCGACCCGCTCGATATCGCCAAGTTTGTAAGAGTCTGCGATCACCCACTCTGGCATACGATCAACGATGGCCTCACATCTATCTTCGGGGAAGCTGGTGGTGTAGTTCTGCATTGGCTCATCGGCCAGATCGCATCGCCGCTTACACCTATAGAAAGTTCAAAGCAGGCTGATCAATTAGTTCGTGCCCTGTAATAATGGCAATGCGCATCACTGAACTTCGCTCGCGAATCTTCGATTACTTTAGTGATCCGGATACTTACGCCCGTGACATCGTGCATTCCGAGCTCGGCGGACAAACCGTGAATGAAGCGTTAGCTAGTGGATTTGAACCAGGCGATATCTGGAAGGCAATCGTCGCTCATAATCCCGAAATGCCCGCCAAGTTTCGGTAAGCAGATGTCCGACCTACTGATTGAGATCCGGGTACGCCCCAATGCCTCACGCAACAAAGTAGGTGGTACCGCAGGCGATCCGCCTCGATTAGTAGTTGCCGTTCAAGCACCAGCAGTCGACGGAAAAGCCAACGCCGCCGTCATCAAAGAATTGGCTGCCGCATTTGGCCTGCGTCCCCGTGACTTCACCATCGTCCACGGCGAACTCTC
>DAIMCZ010000055.1:0-5897 GCA_036726125.1 Candidatus Nanopelagicaceae bacterium | reverse complement strand
TTGACCGTATACATGTGGCCGAAGATGCCCACCGTCTCATTCAGTACATCGATAATGCTCTGCCCGTTGAGGGCGGCGTTCATCACGTCAGCCACTGCTACATCAATGTGTTTTGAAACCGCGCCGATCAAGATCTTCTGACTCGTCTTGTCGAGAAGGAAGTACTGATCTGGATTTACGCCGATGAGATAGACAGGGTGAGCCTTGGTAAAGATTGCTGCGACGGTATCTTGCACCTCGCTGGTGCTCGACCACTCCGAGAAAATGACATCGACTCCTTGGGCTGCCAAAGTTCGCGCTGCATTTCCTGCCTCTTTATCAATGAACTCACTTAGGACTACGGCCTTGTGAAGCACCGAGGCGACGCCACTCTTAAAGTCAAGGAGGTATGGTGAGGTTGAAGAGGGGCCGATAATTCCAACCTTTTTACTCTTCGTTGCACTTCCAGCCAATACCCCTGCTAAGTAAGCGCCATCTGAGTTAGAGAAGACCATATCGCTCAAGTTGAGATTTCCAACGCTGGCATCATTGATGAGAGCAAATTCGGTATTTGGATTCGCTACCGCCACAACGCTCATCGCCTGTGCAAAACTCGCACCTACTGCAATCACCAAGTTGTAATTAGCAGAGGCCAAAAATTGTAGCCGGGACTCGCGATCTCCCTCGCTCCCGTTCGTCACCATCTCGCGGACCGACAGCGCGGTGAGCCCGTACTTCTTCTTGATGGCGTCGACCCCTTTTGCGGCGGAGTCGTTGATGCCATGATCTCCCCGGCCACCGAGGTCATACACAATTGCGATCTTGATAGAGATCGCAGCCTCTGCAGGCAGAGTAAAGAAGGTAAGTAGCAGCGAGAGTGTTGTTAAGAGTCCAATGGACCTAGCCGCGCGCAACTAAACCGATCCGTTCGTAGACCTCAGTCAACGTCTTGCTAGCAACCGCATCTGCCTTCTCGGCACCAGTACGCAAGATTGAATTGAGGTGAGTTGGATCGCCGAGGAGTTCAAGTGTGCGGGTGCGAACGGGGCGGAGGTATTCCACGACCACCTCTGCGACCGCTCCTTTGAAATCACCATAGCCCTTACCGACAAACTCATTCTCGATCTCTGCGACTGGACGTCCCGAGAGGGTTGAGAAGATCGTGAGGAGATTAGAAATACCCGGCTTTTCGGTGCTGTCGAAGCGAACTTCGCGACCGGTATCGGTAACAGCGCTCTTGATCTTCTTTGCGTTGGCTTCAGGAGTATCGAGAATCTCAATAAGACCGCTCAGCGACTCCGCAGACTTGCTCATCTTCGAAGTTGGCTCTTGCAGGTCGTAAATCTTTGCGCCCTCTTTTACGATAAAACCTTCAGGAAGGGTGAAAGTTTTGCCATAGGTGCTATTAAAGCGCGTAGCAAGATCGCGAGTTAGCTCGATATGTTGGCGTTGATCCTCACCAACCGGAACCTGATCTGCCTGATAGAGCAAAATATCCGCAGCCATCAACATGGGGTAGGTAAATACGCCTACGCCAATACGTTCATTGCCGACCTTCTGAGACTTATCTTTAAATTGCGTCATGCGACTGGCTTCGCCGAATCCAGTCAAGCACTCCATCACCCAGCCCAATTGATTATGTGCAACGACATGGGATTGGACGAAGAGGGTGCAGTGCTCGGGATCCACGCCCAGGGCTAAGAGTTGAGCGATCGAGACCAGAGTATTTTCGCGGAGCTCCTTTGGATCTGGAGCGGAGGTGAGTGCGTGCAGGTCAACGACGCAGTAGAAGGCATCGTGACTCTCTTGGAGTTCAACCCACTGTTTTACCGCACCCAGATAGTTGCCTAGGTGAAAGGAGCCATTTGTTGGCTGAATTCCAGATAAAACGCGCGGCTTCGACATGTCGCCTATCCTACCTAGTACTAATCCTGCCTCGAGATCAATAGTTGTCCTGCGCGCTTGCCTTCGAGGGTGAGGACGGTGATGCGTGCACCCGGCACCACAATCACATCATGCACTTCTGCCAATCTGCCGAGAAAATGCATAACAAATCCACCCACAGTTTCATAGGGGCCGGCAGGTAATTCAATTCCAGTCTCTTCTTTGAGGTCTTCCAGCGAGATCAGAGCGTCAACCTCGAAATCTCCGGTACGTGGTTGCGCAGTTACCTCGCTCTCGGGTTCGTCATACTCATCTTCGATATCCCCAATAAAGCATTCGACGATATCTTCTAGGGTGACGATTCCATCGGTCCCGCCGTATTCATCTAAAACGATAGCTAGATGAGCGCGCTTGATGCGCATCTCGGTGAGTGCAGGGAGCACCCCTTTAGTCCCTGGTAGAAAAATCACGGGGCGCATGATCCCGAGCAGGGTCTTGCTCATCTCCTCTTCGCGGGCATTGAGCAGATCGCGGACATGCAGAAAACCGATGACTTCATCGCTTGAGCCACGCGTAACGGGATACCGCGAATGGGCGGTCCGAACTGCGATCGACTTCGCCTCTGCGAGAGTCAATCCCACATCAAGGAAATCAACTTCCGTGCGCGGCACCATAATTTCATGGAGCACTAGATCCCCTGCATTAAAGACATCTTCGACGATATCGCGCTCTTCATCCGAAAGCGCGGCGTGACCGGTGACAAGATCAACAAGTTCAGCCTCTGAAATCTCAGAGCGGACCTCTTGTGGCTTGAGACCAAAGAGTCGAACGATCGCATCGGTGGAGCGCGAGAGGATCCAAATGATGGGGCGAAAGACGTTGGCGAGGCGATCGATGCTAGGGGCGGAAGCTAAGGCGATCTGTTCGGTGCGATATAGCGCGAGTCGCTTTGGAACTAGCTCTCCAAGCACCAAGGAGACATAAGCGATGATCAGTGTCACAAAGAGGAGCGAGATGACCGTGGCTAAGCCGTGGGATAACCCCCACCTTTCCAAAATCGGGATGACGAAGTTGGTACCGAGACGTTCTGAACCGAGAGCCGCCGAGAGGAAGCCGCAGAAGGTCACCCCAACCTGAGCGGCAGCTAGGAAGCGGTTGGGATTCTTGGTGAGGCTGACAAGTCGGGCAGTCCGTTTGGGCTTGGCCCCCGCCGCCTCCAATTGGCGCAACTGTGATTCGCGCAACGAAATCAGGGAGATCTCCGCTGCCACAAAGATGCCGGCGACGACGATAAAGAGGAGAACCAAGAGCAGGTCAAGGACAAGTTGGCCAGCGCTACCTATCGGGGGGTTGGGCTCCATGCGATAAGGGTAACGCGCGATCTGGCGCGCTATCTCTTGGTAAAGCGGGCGAAGGTGGCTAATCTTTACCCACTAGCGGGCTTCCGCCGGCTGGCGTTTTACCTTCATCCTACGGATCGTCGGGCACGTACCTGCCCGGAGAAGGAGTGCATAACTCATGGCATCAGTCGTATTTGATAACGCATCACGTATCTACCCTGGCACAACCAAGCCAGCTGTAGACAAACTCAACCTCACGGTCAACGATGGCGAATTCCTCGTACTCGTTGGTCCATCTGGTTGCGGTAAGTCAACATCCCTTCGCATGCTCGCCGGTCTTGAAGAGGTCGACAATGGTTCGATCCGAATCGGTGATCGCGATGTAACAGATGTTGCTCCAAAAGATCGCGATATCGCGATGGTTTTCCAGTCCTACGCTCTCTACCCACATATGTCAGTAGCAGAGAACATGGGCTTCGCTCTCAAGATTGCAGGCGTTGCAAAGGAAGAGCGCGATCGCCGCGTCCTTGAAGCTGCAAAGTTGCTCGACCTTGAGCCATACCTAGATCGCAAGCCAAAGGCTCTCTCTGGCGGACAACGCCAGCGTGTTGCTATGGGTCGCGCCATCGTCCGCGAACCTCAGGTCTTCTTGATGGATGAGCCTCTCTCCAACTTGGATGCCAAGTTGCGTGTAGCAACTCGTACCCAGATCGCAGCGCTACAACGCCGCTTGGGTATCACCACCGTTTATGTAACACACGATCAGGTTGAGGCTATGACAATGGGAGATCGCGTTGCGGTTCTCAAGGATGGTCTACTCCAGCAGGTCGACACACCTCGCAACCTCTATGACACACCAATCAACGCCTTCGTAGCAGGCTTCATCGGCTCCCCAGCCATGAACCTCTTAACCGCTCCAGTATCAGGCGGCAAGGCTAGCCTCGGTGATTTCAAGATCGACGTACCAGGACATGTCAGCGGAACAGTCACAGTTGGTGTTCGCCCAGAGGGCTTTACTCCTTCATCTGCTGGCTTCCACGTCCTCGTTGAGGTTGTTGAAGAGCTCGGTTCGGATGCCTTCGTTTATGGTCGTCCAGTCGATACCGGCGTTAAGTTCGCTAACGCAACCGACGAGGGTGCACAAGTTATCGTCCGCTGGGATCCAAAGAATCCTCCAAAGCCAGGCGACACCATCACCGTCGAAGCTATCCCACATGCAATCCACTTGTTCGATTCAGCAACAGGTGAGCGCATCAATAAGTAAATCTAGAAATAGAAAATCCCCGGTGATATTCGCCGGGGATTTTCTATTTTGAAGCCAATGCTCGATTTACCATGAACTCGACTGCCGCGACCATATTAATGGGGATTACTTTCTTATCTGGATGAGCGCTTGGCCAGACTCTCAGTAGTTCATCGACAAACCCTTGACCAACACTTTCCACACCTTTGAAATCAATTTCAATCTCAGAAAAGCTATCGAGACCTTCAAGTATCCGTTTTGCTTGACTGCGTGACACAAATAGAATTCCAATATCCAATAATTTTACCGATGGTCTAGTTCTCACAAAAGCATGGTCTATTGAGAACTGATTAAATATGTCGCGCATTCTTCGGGTAGTTTGTACTGAAATTCTTGCAAATACTCTGGTGCCGACATCCTCAGATCCTGCCCCTAGGCCCAAATCATTGCGCAGATTGTCAACGATCCACGTGACTTCATTCGAAGAGAGTTTGAATACATCTACCGTCTTAGATGTAAAGAAGATTCCCTCGCCGGAATGTCCCTGTGGCGCCGTGGTTCTCTTCCCTTTTGATAGTTCTTGAGAAGATTCAAAAACCGTGTCGAGATTAAATCCATCTTTGATTTTTCTAAACACTCCCTGCCCATCATCGGTAATTTCAAAAGCCCAATTGTCATCATCCGCCCAAAATTTCACGTTAACAAATTCACCACCAGAATGGTCAATTGCGTTATTCAACATTTCATTAAATGCATACGGCATTATGTCGGCTGCCCCAACACTCATATCTAGGGCTAGTTCTTCTTTGACCATCTCCCAAACTACGTGCTCTTCGAGTCCCTTTATCTTGAACTTCCTCTCCCATGCGGGTGGAGTTATTTGAGATCCAGCACCCTTTCCTTGATGGGACTGATTTACAGCCGCTCGCACCTCTAGTGCATTCTTTACCGCTTCGAGCTCGAATAATCGCTGACCACCTTCGGTCCTTTCTGATGGGATCAGACCCGCGTTCGCCAACCGGCGAACACTGTTTACATGCATTCCAATCTGATCTGCTAACTCCCCAATTCGAAGTTTTCCTTTATTCATTTTGCCCCTAACTCCTCTGCTGGTGCTGCTGGTCCTGCTGGTCCTGCTGGTCCTGCTGGTCCCTAAACTTCAATTTATAGTGAGGTTTATTGTCCTTGCCGAGAAATCTTACTATAAAATGAGATTAATGGGGGCAAAACTACGAAAAATGCTGATTTTATAGATAGGTTTAGTGGAAAGCTTACAAAACCGAGTAAAAACGGCACATGTGTGTACACACACGAAAATCCCTCTCTATAAAATGAAGTTTATAGAGAGGGATTACCCCGGTGATAATCACCGGGGTTTTGGCGATGAGAGTTTAAGCGAGCTTCTTCTGCAGATTCTCATCGATCGCAGCGAGGAAGTCTTGAGTATTAAG
>DAIMCZ010000054.1:0-5964 GCA_036726125.1 Candidatus Nanopelagicaceae bacterium | reverse complement strand
TGGTTCTTTACTTGGTTCTTTACTTGGTTCTTTACTTGGTTCTTTACTTGGTTCTGCTCTCTCGCTCACGAGAGACCCACGCTTCGACCCAGCGCGAAGTACGAAGGCCAAAGTGCGAAGAGAACGGATACCGGAAGAATGAGAAAGACAACGGGAATCATCATCGCGATCTCAGCCTTTCCGGCGGATTCGAGGAGGCGAGAGCGTTCTTGATTTCGCACCTCCTCAACCTGGCGATTCACAACATCGACTAATGGAGAGCCTCGCTCGACAGCTATCGTGAGGGAGTCCGAGAATCGTCGCACCATCGGCGATCCCGTCCGAAGGCTCAAAAGATCAAGAGCTTGCGAGAAGTTGGCGCCTTGATGAATCTCTTCTATCGCTTCACGAAGATGCTTTGAGAATTCACCCTCACTTCTCTTACTGATGTGGTTTAAAGCGTGTGCAGGACTCCGATTTCCAACTAGCAATATCGCGAAGAGCTCAACGACCAGAGGGAACTCCGCTTCAATCAAGCCTCGAGATTTCTTGCCAGCGACCTTCGCCGTCACCTCGTTGTAACTAGCAACTGCCTCTCCCTGAAACTCGTGCCAAAGAGTAAGAATCGCAAGAGCTAGAAGCGGTGCGACAGCGATCAGCGCGAGAAGAGCTCTCATCGATGTGCCTCTAAGAAAATACGTGGGAGAGTTCGAATTCGCCCCACTCGAGACATCCATATGTATGCGATAACGCTCAGGGCAAGACCAATGAAGATTATGAACATCCCCGCTCCGGTTGAAAAAGCCTGGAGGGTGCTCGGCTGCGAAGAGAGAATAACGAGAAGAATCCATGGAGCTAAGGCAGCTACCAATGCCGAGTTCTTAATCCACCCCAGCTTTGCCTGGATCTCACCACGTACCGCAATATCACTTCGGATAAAGTCCCCCAACGTCCGAAGAGTTATCGCGGTATCGCGGCTCCCTGCCCCTCGCGCAAAGTCCAGCACCTCACATACCTGATCAGCAACTGGATCATTAAATTCAACTTTGATGAAGGTGAATATGGCGGTTAACTCCGCCCCCGCAGCCAACTTTGTCTGACACTCCTTAAAAATCGATCGGGAGAGTTCAGGTCCTCGATTCGCTAAGCCCACCAGCGTCTCAGCGATCGAAAGTCCGGAGCGTAACCCCGAGATGATGTGGTCGAGAATTTCCGGCCAGAGTGCCGCTAACTCTGTCTCTCTTTTCTCCGCTCTTCTCTTGGCAATGAGATAAGGAAGCGCGGCGGCAAAGAGAATGAGGGGAATGGTCAAGACATTGCTGCCAAGGACTACTCGACCGACAATGAATCCCGCAAGAGCGGCGGCGATGATCTTCTCCTTCTTAGGAGTCCAACTCTTCTTCATCGCTCACTCCACCCTTCGGCGCGGCGCGCAAAGACCCGATCAGGATCGCCTAAACCTTTCTCATAACCGCGTCCGTCATAAATAAAGAGAGGTTCAATCTCAGCGCGGTCACCCTCGGTTCGCCCTGTTACATGTGCGATTTCAACAATCCTCCGCTCTCCGCTTTCTGGAACGAGGGAGGTGTGCACAATGAGATCGATAGTTGCGGCCACGAGGGGCGCGACAAACTGATAGGTGATGTTCTCTCCGGCAAGAAGTGGAAGTGTCTGCAACTTGGCGATGGCGTCGCGAGCCGAGTTGGCGTGAATTGTTGCCATCCCGGGAAGCCCAGAATTGAGCGCGATTAGTAAATCGAGTGCCTCAGCCTCTCGAATCTCCCCAACCACCAAATGAGATGGACGCATTCGCAGCGCCTCTTTGATCAGTTTACGCAGAGGAATTTCACCTTCACCCTGCAAGTTTGCTTGTCGAGTTTGTAAGGCAACACAATCTGGGAGTTGTGGTTTTAATTCAAAGACTTCTTCAATAGTTATCACGCGGCTGCGAATGGGAGTTGCGCTCACCAACGCATTGAGAAGAGTTGTCTTCCCCGCTTGGGTTGATCCACTCACCAAGATATTGAGCCCCACCGAGACGGCCTTAGATAAAAAGGCCCCAATTTCTGGAGACATGACGCCCAGCTCAATGAGATTTTGCAGAGATTTGCCGCGAACTAAATGCTTTCTAATGTTGACCGCCCAATGCACTGCTGTGACATCGGGAATTGCGACATGTAATCGACTGCCATCGGGCAATCTGGCATCTACAAAGGGGTGTGAAAGGTCGAGGCGCCGGCCTCCCCACATTAAGAGTCGTTCTACGAGATCACGAATGTCTTGCTGATTAAGAACGAGGTTGGTGAGCTGGCTAATACCTGCTCTCGCTACGAATATCCGGTGTGGAGAGTTGATCCAGATCTCCTCGACCGTTGGGTCGGCCATCAAAGACGCTAGCGGGCCGAATTCATTGCTTATCTCGTTCACATGCTCAGGAAACTCTAGGCGGTGACTCTCTCAAGGAAACTCAATTTTGATTGGGGATAACTTGCACTTGTGGAGAACTTCAACCACAGAAGGAGTTCCTACCAATGTAACGGGCGCTGCCGCAGAGGTGGCAGCGGCTCACTCTCAGCCATTGCGATTACTATCAGTAGGTGGCTATTTATAGATCTCTGAAGAAGTCTAAGAGCCTGCGACTCTTTACTGGTGCATCTGTCTCGACGCTGCTCGTGGTCGCTCTCACGAGTTGTGGAGCGCCATCCGGCGATGCCAGGCCAAGCGATAGCAGCCTAGTGACAGGAATAAATCTATTGGTCTCGAGCTTCGACGCCAATCACCCGAAACTTGTGACCTGGAAACCGAGTGCCGTAAAAGCGCAGCTGGCGCAAAAACTCCCCGTGGGAATCGATACCGACGCCGGCTGGTTTTTGAAGTGGCCATCCCCCAAGGATGGCGAGTTGGCGCAAGTCATTGTTCCCTGGACTCTTCTGGGTCAGTATCCAAACGCACCTCTCCCCTATTTCAATCGCCCAAAGGGCGGAAACTTAGTTCCGCAAGCAACCAGTGGAGACCTAGTTAAGACGATCACAAAAGTTGAGATGATGGGCGATCAATATTTTGCCGCTGTCGTTGATATCCGAAGTTCGGCAGTTGATCCACAGTGGATCATCTTCACCACAGTTCCATACCTTCCTGTCACCGATATTGCATATGGTTTTGCTACTGTGAAGAACAAGCAGTGGAGCGTCGTGGATTTTGGAACGGCTCTGGTTGGTTGTGGCGTGGTTCCGCCCAAGGTTGAAAGTGAGTTCGGTTATACATGTCCATCGACCCCGTAAATAGTCGCAGATTCGAAGGTAGCCGCAGATTCGTAGATAGCGCATTCCGATGAGGGTTGTTGCTGACAGAGGGAGAGTTCAGAGAAGCCTTTGGGAATCTACTCTTGCCCGTAGGACATCAAAGAGTTCTGTACTCGTTGCTACTAGCATCATTCTCGCTGCCACTCTCGGACTTACAGCCTGTGGAGCGGCTACGTACTCAGAGGCCTCGGGATTGCCCAATAGACAACTGACGCCGGGGGCCATCAACCCCGCTGTAACCCAATCAAACATCCGCAGCACGATCTGTGTATCAGGTTGGACCGCAACAGTGCGCCCTCCCGTCTCGTACACCAATCAACTGAAATACGACCAGTTGCACTCGGGCTACAACCTCGATGGTGATCTCAATATGAAGGATTACGAAGAAGATCACATCGTGCCGCTAGAAGTCGGGGGCAACCCATCGAGCACGCTCAATCTCTTTCCCGAGCCTCGCAAGATTAAGTTCAGCTCTTACTTAAAAGACCAATTAGAAAATCGGATGCATCAACTGGTCTGTTCTGGTCAGATTACCTTGAAGGCAGCACAAGCAGTCTTCTTAACAAATTGGGAGAAGGGTTATAGCCAATACGTAGGCCCGCTGCCTTAAATCTTGAAGCCGTATACCTCTGCAAGTGCCAGCAGGCTCTCGCGACCGTCGTGCCATTGCTTCGCATATTCAATTCCAGCAACTGGCTTTTGTCGGGTCGCGGCGACGCGACGAATTTCACCTTCTAAAGTTTCAGGTGTCACGCTAATAATTGGAATTTCACCAGCTTCTGGAGGCACAAAACTCATTACCAAGCGACCCGCCGCTAGCGCTTCGATCGGGAAAACGCCTACAACTCCAAGGTATTGATCTATCACTAGATCGGCTTGGGCCATCACCCCAGGAATCTGCGAGTGATTGAGTGATTCACCTTCAGACAAATAACTGTGATAACTAATGACGCCTTCATCACGTAATTTAATGAGGACCGGCTCGATCAACTCTGCAGACTTTAACCAAGAGCGGCTAGGCAGAAAGAGAACGCGCAACTTTTCACTTGCGGATGGAAAAATCGGTGACTCAACAGCTACGCGGTGGAAGCGATCAAAATCAATCGTGACCGGGAGCCAATGTGCATCCGGGACATCAATTAGTAGATCTTTTGTGGTAACAAATATTGGAATATTTCGTTCTCGCAAAATGGGAAGGAGGGCAGCGTTCTCTGCAGTTCTCGCCTGCATCTTCTCTAACTCAGGGCTCTCCTTGTGGAAGGGAGAGAAGGGATTACGAGCTGCATGCGCCTTAGTGTCTCGAATATCGCTGCCGTGAAAGACGACGCCGATCTTCTTCCCCATCAACTGCATTAATTCGAAATCTTCCAAGATGGGATTGCGACCATCTTTTGCATTGAGTAGTCGGAAGATAGGTCGGAGTGACTCGAAGAGGATGATGTTCTTTGAACGAGCCACCATGTCTGCCAGGTCTTGCCTTCTCTGAAATTCCAACCACTCGGTACGTGTTAAGGAGTAATCCGTGGTGAACCATTCATTTGCGGCCTCGGCAGAGATGCGCAGCGATTCGGATGCAAACCCAGCGCGCGAAAGTTCACGAGCCCATAGCGTTCCTTGATTGGCAGAGTTGGTCGGACCGATCAAGAATCGAGGTTTAGCCCGAAAAGGTCCCTTGAGAAATTGACCGGCGAGCAGACGAAGCGAGAGGAGACGCAAGCGACTCTCTCTTTTGAATCTCACCTTCCAGAATCCGAATTCGACTCTGCGGGCGTAATTCCAGCGGTGAATCTTCCGGAGCAGTGCGATGATCGGCTTCACTGATTCAGTATCTCACTCCCAGTAAGTGGCCTAGCCCTTTGCCTCGCGAAGAGATTCATGGGGATAATCCTTCAAACGTTCGTGCGCCTTGCGCAGTTGCAGTTCAAGGCTCTTCACAGCCTGGTCAAAGGCTGCTAGATCATTAAAGGCTTGACCTTCGGCGCGAACAAATGGGCCGCTGCCTTGAGTCGAGAGAGTTACAGAGTGCGAGGTCTTACCGAAGCGAGGATTTGGCTCGTGAATGATCTCCACTTTTATTCCATCTATGGCGACCGCAAATCGATGGAGGGAGTGGAGTTTCTCTGAAGCGATGGAGCGAAAGTCTTCCGCGAGTACAGCATGTCGGGTATGAAAAATGATCTCCATGTCAAGAAGTTACTCCCTCTAGATAAGCCCCACAAGGGGAATGGCTTGGAACTGGCTGGCAATTTTCTTGAGTATCCCCTTACAAATACTGGAAAAAGTGAGAGACTTGAAGTTATTGGTCGCCAATCTGCAACCAACCAATGTCGCTCGACCCTCACAACTTTTTCATTTGGCGAGCGCCGCGGAAACTTCAAGTCCCTCTCTTACTCGACTAACTTATTCTTATATCTCTGAGTGTCTTTGGATCCCATTGCTCGGGAATCTCCTCAACTGGGATCCGACTTTTGGATCAAGGCTCGAGAGTTAATCTGCGCATCCGCATCTTCTTCGCCACCTTTGTTCCAGATGACTTTCCGCGAGAAGACTTTCCGCTCGATTTAGCGCTCTTAGCAACCTTTGACTTTCCCTCTGATACTAAAGACGAGCCATTCGTAAGCTCTCCCGGTGCGACTGGGTTCGATTGAGCTCCAGTAGCCGTTTTTGCTTCAGCTCCGTTAGC
>DAIMCZ010000053.1:0-5985 GCA_036726125.1 Candidatus Nanopelagicaceae bacterium | reverse complement strand
CCTTTTCAGTAACCATGCCTGCACTCGGTGAATCAGTTACCGAAGGCACAGTCACTCGTTGGCTGAAGAACGAGGGCGATCACGTCAACGTTGATGAGCCACTACTCGAGGTTTCGACTGACAAGGTTGATACCGAGATCCCCTCACCAGTCTCCGGCACTCTGACCCGCATCATCGTCGCTATCGACTCAACTGTTGCAGTCGGAGCTGAGTTGGCGGTCATTGAAGATGGTGCTGCCGCCACGCCTGCTGCTCCTGTTGCAGCTCCAGTTGTGGAGGCCCCTGCTCCTGTTGTCACAGAGTCAGTTGTTCCAACACCAGCAGTTGCCGCAGCAGAGAGTTTTGCTGAGACCCCTGTTGTTGAAGCTCCCGCACCGGTTGTTGCTGCCCCTGTCAGTGCAGCCGCTGGCGTAGTCGTCACAATGCCTGCTCTCGGTGAGTCAGTTACCGAAGGCACCGTTACACGCTGGCTGAAGAACGTTGGCGACACAATTAATGTGGACGAACCACTCCTTGAAGTTTCGACCGACAAAGTTGATACCGAGATTCCATCGCCTGCTACGGGAACGATCCTTGCTATTGATGTAGCGGTTGATTCAACCGTCGCCGTTGGAGCGCGTCTAGCTTTGATCGGTGCTGCAGGTGCAGCACCCGTCGCAGCGGCACCTGTCCAAGCCACCCCGGTAATTGCTGAGGCACTGGTTCCAGCTCCGGTGGCAGATTTAGTAGAAAACTTGCCTGCAACTCCATCAGCAGCGCCTGTTGCTCCGGCACCTGTTGTCGCAGCTCCCGCAACTCCGGTTCAACTCGATGACTCTTATGTAACACCGATCGTCCGTCAGTTTGCTAAGGAGCAAGGTGTAAACCTCGCCTCCGTAAAGGGCACAGGCGTAGGTGGACGTATTCGTAAGGAAGATATCTTGGCCGCAGCTAAGCCTGTTGCTGCCGCTACTGTTTCGACTCCTGCCGCGCCCGTTGCAGCACCAACTGCTCCAAAGGCAGCCGCACCGATTGCTGTATCACCACTTCGCGGTACGACCGTCACTATGTCGCGCTTGCGCAAGGTGATTGCTGCTCGCATGGTCGAGTCACTACAAGTGAGTGCACAACTGACCACAGTAGTTGAAGTAGATGTCACCAAGATCGCTCGTCTACGCGATAAGGCGAAGGCATCCTTCGCAGCTCGCGAAGGTGTCAACCTCACCTTCTTGCCATTCTTCGCTGTTGCTGTCTGCGAAGCACTAAAGCAACATCCAGTTCTCAACTCTTCTGTTGATGGCGATCAAGTCACTTATCACGGAGCAGAACACCTTGGTATTGCAGTCGACACCGAGCGTGGACTCTTGGTTCCAGTTGTTCGCGATGCTGGCGATCTCAATATCGGTGGACTTTCACGGAAGATCAGCGATGTCGCAGCGCGTACCCGCGATAACAAGATCTCGCCAGATGAACTTGGCGGCGGAACATTCACCATTACAAATACCGGAAGTCGCGGCGCACTCTTCGATACCCCGATCATCAACCAACCTCAGGTTGCAATCTTGGGTATTGGCTCAGTCGTGAAGCGTCCGATGGTCATGAAGGGAACTGATGGTGGAGAAACCATCGCAGTTCGCTCGATGGTTTACCTTGCACTCTCGTATGATCACCGTATCGTCGATGGCGCCGATGCAGCTCGCTTCTTAGTCACACTCAAGGAGCGACTCGAAGAGGGAAGCTTCGAATCCGATCTAGGTTTGTAAAGGCGGTCGCCCATGCGCGTAGCAGTAACTGGTTCCACAGGACTTATAGGAACGGCGCTCGTCGGGCACCTCAAATCTGAGGGTCATACTGTGCAACGCTTGGTGCGTCGCAAGCCCAACTCACCTGAAGAGGTGCAATGGGATCCTGCTGCCGGAACTATTGACTTGGCGGCTCTTGAAGGCGTTGATGCAATCATTCACCTTGCCGGAGCAGGCGTCGGCGATAAGCGCTGGACAACCAAGTACCGCGCGACGATTCTTAACTCTCGCCTACTCGGAACAACAACAATCGCTAACGCAGTTACCGCACTGAAGCCAAAGGTATTTATCTCGGCGAGTGCAATCGGTTTTTACGGCGAGACCGGCAACCGCGCGGTCGTTGAGACAGATCGTGGTGGCGAAGAGTTCTTATCTGCTGTGTGCCGCGAATGGGAAGGCGCAGCTGATCTGGCTCAAGGAGTACGCACCGTGAAGATTAGAACTGGCTTGGTTCTTGATCCAACTGGTGGAGCACTTGGTCGATTGTTGCCACTTTTTCGTTTAGGTCTTGGTGGAAAGTTAGGTTCTGGAAAGCAGTGGTGGTCGTGGATCACTCTGCACGATGAGATCAAAGCAATTTCATTCTGCTTGACTTCAGATATCTCGGGTCCTGTGAATCTGACCTCACCGAACCCTGTCACCAATCAAGATTTCACTGGAACGTTAGCGCGTGCACTGCACCGCCCGGCGCTCTTTCCAGTTCCTGGATTCGTTCTCAAGACAGTGATAGGTGGATTCTCGAGCGAAATTCTTGGATCTGCCAAGGTTCTTCCTAAGGCGCTGCAAGATGCAGGTTTCGTGTGGGATTACCCGCACCTCACCTCAGCGCTAGAGGCACTTACCGAATAGAGAGCGCTCTGGCGTCATCCAAGATTTTCGCCACTGCTAGCGCGTCATCTGGAGTTACAGGCCAGGTGCCAGTTCCAACGATTGCATCGCGCACTGCCGCATAGAACAAGGTGTAGTTGCCTGGTTCTGCAGGGTATTCGGTGATTTGATCTCCGCGATGAATAAATGCCGGAGTTACCGCAGGCGGGGTCCAGACTCCCCCGTTTGGCTTCTCGCCACTGCGTAGACGGCTCTCTTGTCCATCGAGATCTTGGATTACAAGCGAACCATTGCTACCCGAGAGGCGAATGCGAGGTCCATCCGAACCGATAATTGCACTTGCCGATAGATATGAGTCGACTCCACTCTCATGCTTCAGATTAATGACGATGTCATCGTCGGCGAGACCGCGAATGCTGCGCACGGACGCATATGTGACTTCTGCAGGTCCGAACCAATTCAGAGCAAGTGAAACTAAGTGCGGGCCAAGATCCAAAAGATTTCCGCCTCCGTCAGCTGCGCTACTTGCTTCGCGCCAACTCTGCGGATTTGAGTTAGGTCTAAATCTTTCGAAGCGCGAATCTAAGCGAAAGACATTTCCGATAGCGCCTTCGGCAATCGCCTTCTTAACGGTCAACGCATCGCTATCAAATAAGCGATTGAAGTAGGTGCTAACCATCACCCCTGTTTCCTTGGAAACCGCGATGATCTCTTCTGTTTCTGCAAGGCTGCGGCCCATGGGCTTGTCGACAACCACAGGCACCCCAGCGCGCAGACCCGCGATCGCCTCTTCGGCATGCACAACGTTGGCGCTCGCGACGACTAATAGGTCCAGCTCTAGAGCGAGTAAATCTGAAATCGTGCTCACCACCTCGGTGTCAGGGAAATCAGCCTTGGCGTGTGCGGTGCGCTCCGGGTTGCGAGTGAGCACCCCCGCGATCTCAAAGCCCGCCGCTTTAAGCAACGGAGCGTGAAAATAGCGTCCTGCCAGGCCGTAGCCTGAGATTCCTACCCGAAGTGTCATGGCGTTAAACCTACATTAGGCTAGGAGATGTGAGTGCCCTCGTTGAGCCATTAGTAGACCAGATCGCTCTGCTCCACCCCGGGATTCTCGACTACCAGACCGCTTGGCAGTTGCAGCGCGATACCCTCGAAGGGATCGTCGCCGGCACAACCCCCAATACTTTGATCCTGTTGCAACATCCATCTGTCTATACGGCGGGCCGGATGACCAAGCCTGATGAGCGTCCTTTAGATGGAACGCCCGTCATCGACGTCGATCGCGGCGGCAAGATCACCTGGCATGGCCTTGGACAATTGGTCGGATACCCCATCGTGAAGCTGCGCAACCGCAATGATGTCGTTGGCTTTGTCCGCGAGGTTGAGACTGCCCTGATCGATGTCTGCCTCGAACTTGGAATTCCCGCCGAACGCTACTGCGAACGATCTGGCGTCTGGATCCGCGATGCGAAAGGTGATCGCAAGATTGCCGCCATCGGAATGCGAGTCGCCAAGGGCGTCACCATGCATGGCTTCGCGCTCAATGTGAATCCAGATTTGTCCGCATATTCCAAGATCGTTCCCTGTGGGATCGCCGATGCCGATGTCACATCCATGACCCAAGAGTTGGGCCGCGAAGTCACCGTTGAAGAAGTCCTCCACCTTGTTGAATCCAGAATTCTGACCGCACTCACGAAGGTGATCTAATGACACTCGCCCCCGAAGGCCGAAAGCTTCTCCGTATCGAGGCACGCAACGCCGCTGTACCTATCGAGCGTAAGCCCGAGTGGATTAAGACGCGTGCGAAGATGGGACCCGAGTACACCCAACTCCGTTCACTAGTTGTTCGTGAAGGCCTGCACACCGTATGCCAAGAGGCTGCCTGCCCCAATATCTTTGAATGTTGGGAAGATCGCGAAGCTACATTTTTAATTGGTGGCGAGCGTTGCACCCGTCGCTGCGATTTCTGCAATATCGATACCGGAAAGCCAGAGCCACTTGATCGTGATGAACCGCGTCGCGTCGCAGAATCTGTGCAATCCATGGAACTTCGTTACGCCACTATCACTGGTGTAACTCGCGATGATCTTCCTGACGAAGGAGCTTGGTTATACGCAGAGACGATCCGCGCTGTGCACGAACTCAACCCAGGTACTGGTGTTGAGATCCTGACACCAGACTTCAGTGGAAAGCCTCACCTACTTAACGAAGTATTCGAGACCCGCCCCGAGGTATTCGCGCACAACCTTGAGACAGTTCCTCGCATCTTCAAAGAGATTCGCCCTGCATTTAGATATGACCGCTCTCTGGACGTTATTTCCCAGGCACAGGCCTACGGTTTAGTGACCAAATCAAACTTGATCTTGGGTATGGGCGAGACTCGCGAAGAAGTCACACAGGCACTCGTCGATCTACGCGCCGCAGGCTGCGACTTGATCACGATTACCCAATACCTTCGTCCAACACCCAAGCACCACCCAGTTGTTCGTTGGGTCAAGCCTCACGAGTTCGTTGAGCTCGCTGCAGAGGCAGAGGAGATCGGTTTCCTCGGTGTCATGAGTGGCCCACTTGTGCGCTCCAGCTACCGTGCCGGTCGCCTCTACAAGCAAGCCCAAGAGAAGAAGGCATTACTCCGTGGCTGATTTTGTTTACCCTCCAGTCGTCGTCGCAATCAAGACGTTCTGGAAGTACTTGGGTGTGCAATTGGATTTTCAGGGCATCGAAAACCTTCCGAAGGAAGGTGGCGCAGTTCTCTGCATGAACCACATCGGCTACCTCGACTTCGCACTCGTGGGCACCGGTGCACTCCCCGCCAAGCGTTACATCCGCTTCATGGCGAAGAAGGAGATCTTCGATCACAAACTGGCTGGCCCATTGATGCGCGGCATGCACCACATCAGCGTTGATCGTTCCAGTGGCTCCGCTTCTTTTGTCGCCGCACTTCGCGCGCTACGCGCCGGCGAGATCGTTGGAATCTTCCCGGAGGGCACCATTTCTCGTAGCTTCGAAATTGAAGACCTCAAGTCCGGTGCAGTTCGCTTATCAATGGGTGCAGGAGTACCGATCATCCCCGTGGCTGTTTGGGGTAGCCAGCGCATCATCACCAAGAAGCGCAAGCCTGACCTCAAGCGTCGCAAGCATCCCGTGCATGTAGCTTTCGGTGAGCCTTACACGGTTCCGAAGGGCACCGATGTCGAACAAGCAGAGGCAGAACTCAAAGAGAAGATGCTCAAACTTTTACATTCGGTGCAGGGCAATTATCCTCACCCTCATGAAGGCCAATGGTGGGCACCTGCCCGCTTAGGTGGTACCGCAATCACATCTGAAGAACTTCAAGCAGAGCGTCAGAAAATGAAGGAGCAAGAAAATGGCTGAA
>DAIMCZ010000052.1:0-6285 GCA_036726125.1 Candidatus Nanopelagicaceae bacterium | reverse complement strand
TACAACCAATCATCGGTTTTAGTATTGCCGTAGTCGTCTTCTTCATCGCAAGTTTGTTACTCATCAAGTATCGCAATCATGATGAGATCGTCGGCACCCCTTCAATCAAGAACATCTTCCTCTTTATTATTGAAGGGCTGGTCGGAGTCGTAGGTCCAGTAAAATTTACCTCGGAACGGACTACAGATTTCATTGCCTTCACCCTTGGAACATTTGGGGTATTTACTCTCATAGTTCCGCTCTGGTTGTACTTCCGTCGCGTCAAGCCAATTCCCAAAATGTCCGAAGATGAGATGGATGTGGTTCGTAAGTTAATCAAGCACGATACCGAGCAGGACTCTCTCGGCTACTTTGCAACGAGACGAGATAAAAGCGTTATCTGGGCACCTAATCGCAAGGCAGGAATCGCTTATCGCGTGCAGGGCGGAGTGATGCTTGCAAGTGGAGACCCTTTCGGCGAGTACAGCTTGTGGCCTGCAGCGATCGAAGAGTTTTTGCGCGAAGCAGAAGAACATGCTTGGACACCTGCTGTCATGGGATGCAGTGATCGCGGCGGAGAAGTTTGGGTAGAACACGCCGGAATGATCGCAATAGATATTGGCGACGAGGCGATCATCTCTGTAAAGGACTTCACACTTGAAGGTCGACCAATGGCAAATGTGCGCCAGATGGTCAACAGAATTAAGCGCAAAGGCTATTCGTGTACTACTCATAAATGGTCCGATGTCGAAGAAGACGTCCGAGTTCAACTCCGCAAACTGGCGCACGAATGGCGCTATGGTGTTGCGGAACGTGGCTTCTCTATGTCAATGGATCGCTTCGGTGAAGATTCTGATCCTGATACTTACATCACGATCGCATGGCTCGAAGGCGAGATCAAGGGACTTCTTTATTACGTACCATGGACGACAAATGGACTCTCACTCGATCGCATGCAGCGTGAACGCGGAACCGATCCTGGAGTAAACGAGTTAATGATCGTTGAGACGGTCGAATGGGCGCGCGCCAATAAGAAAGATTATGTCTCACTCAACTTTGCAGCTTTCCGCTCTCTCTTTGAGCGCGCTGACAAGATCAGTGCCGGACCAATCACTCGCGGCATGCGAAACTTAATTCGCTTCTCATCAAACTTCTTCCAAGTTGAATCTCTTTATCGCTTCAATGCAAAGTTCCAGCCTGGGTGGGAGACGCGTTACGTTCTTTATCCGCGCGCTTCGGACCTACCGCGAGTTGGTTGGGCTGCACTGCGCGCCGAGAAATTTATTTCAGGCTTCCGCTCGCGCTAGGCGTGGGGGTTGAACCTGGCGTCACGGGTACTGCGGTGGCAATTGCTGGAGCCGGCGCCGAAGAGATGACCGGTGTAGCAATGATATTTGCATTGCTTAACCATAAAAATCCCGGAGCAATGTATGGCTTCCAAACTCCGATGTTGTGACCGCCTGTTGGGATCGGAACGTATTTAATTGGGATCAGGTCATTGGCACTCTTCATAAATTTTTGAGAAGAAGAGTTGGAGAATTTGTCCTTGACTGAAGAGATCACCATGATGCGAGTGTTGCGAGAGTGATGTTTCAGATAGTGGATGAGGTCGTAGCGACTACTCAGATAATTCTTCTCGCGCTTGGAAAGTCCAAATGGAAGGCTAGGCTGAAAGTAACCCGCTAGTGAAACGCCTTGGGCATATTGATCCTGGTGCAAGACTGCGACCTCTGCGGCGCACCAACCACCGGTGGAATATCCAAAGGAGGACCAGCGGCGATTGTCGATTCCCATGAATGTCTGCATAAATGTCTTCATGTCATGGGTGATCCAGGTTTCAACCTGAGCACCCCCAACAAAGTTCATGCACTCAGTGTCCGTGCCAGGCTCCACATTGATCGCTGGAATCACTGCGAGTGTGGGAGGAATCTGACCTGCAATCTCCAGATTTTCCATCGTGGTTATGCCATCAAGGGTCCCGATCCAAGTTTGAGGAACACCCGGGGTACCAGGGAAGAGTTCGACAACTTGGTAGTTGCTACCAATTGTGTGCGCCGGAGCTAGTAGTTGAGTGGCTAATTTTGGTGAAGCGACAACATAAACAACGTTCGAGACACCCGATTTTTCGCCGGTGATTACCTTGCGGAAGATGAGGCTTCCACCCTTGGTGCGAGTTGCAGAGAGAAGATCTTTGAGGCTGATCTGGGTCAGGTTGGCTGGACTGAGAGCCACCTTTGCGTACTGCCCCTGCGCGCCAAAGAGGTCGGACCAGGACTCGTAGAAATTTCCCCAACGATTGACGGTGATACCTGTTGCTGCGAGCGCAAGGCATTGAATTGCGATCAGGAGAGAGAAACGAGCGGCAATATTCTTCCAATGCTTATTTGTAAATTTATGCCAGAAGTAGACGGTCGCGACCAAAAGAGCAATCGTCAGGATCCAAAAGAAGATCTCTGTCCATAGCGATAAAAGAGGAAACATAAGGCCTTAAGTTTACCGAGTTAAAAACTACTCAACTTCTCGCGGCGGGTCATCTGAGTCATCGTAGGTGGGTTGGGGTTGGGATAGTTTCCAGTACATGTAATAAATGAAGACTCCGAAAAATGGCCACTCGATCACATAAACCCAGCTGAGATGATTGCCGCCTAACGCGCGATTGAACTCCAAAACCCCCATGAGTCCGCAGAGAGGCAAACCCCAAAGAACCCAGCGCCGTTTTGGATCAGGTGCTTGAGGCGCAGGTTGAGTGTTAGGCGATTCTTGACTGCTCATCTTCCTCTTCCGCTAATTGCTGTTCATTTGCAAACCAGTCTTTGGCTGCAAGGACGATCCAGATGGTGTCGATCAGCATCCCCATCGCCCACATTATCGCCCCACCTCGATGTTGATCGGCAAGACCCATCTGCATGCTTGTCTTCCTAGGCAGGGAGTGAAGAACTCGATTGCCGGAGTAGAGAAAGAAGCCGACCATCGTCTCCGGAAGCATCATCGCAAAGAGGGAGATCACTCGAAGTGAATAAGGCACGAAGAAGGGATGGGGGTTGCCCTCCATCACGGGGTAATAGTAAATAAATCCACCCAAGAGGAAGAGAAGGAGTTCGAGGCAGTGCGCGTTGGGATTGGTCATCCCAAGATTGGCTAGCGGAGAGAAGTGGGTTCCAATCAAAACCGCCAGGAAGATGACAAAACCGACTTGAGGTTTGAAGAGGGCGCGAACAAAGGAGTTTGAACCGATCTTTCCAACTCCGCCACGTACTCGCGGATACTTTGACTGAGCCGCCACTTTGATAGGAGCTCCCAGAACCAGGAGTGGCGAAATCAACATCATCAATCCAATGTGCTGAATCATGTGAACCCAAAAGGTACGTATCGCGGCGTGGGGCACCGGGCCGACTAAGAGGATAAAACTCAGACTCAATCCGGAGATGAAGCAGATTTGGCGGATCAAAGAGACTGATTTGCGGGCAACTCTTTCGGATATGTACCACCCACCGAGAGCAATGAGAAGAGCCGCAAAGAAGAGGTCCCATATCGGGTTAAGTTCCATTCTCACCTACCTCTCAAAAAATTCTCGGGAATCCATTTGCCGCCTAGGTGAGTGCTGGCACTCAGCCCAAAAAAATAGTTGCAAGTAGAAAGCATCTGCTTGTTCCTTAGATCACATTTCAAGCGTACTCTCAGTCCATTCATTCTCGGCACTCCCCACACCAACCCTCAGGAAAGGATGTCCGTGGAAACAGCCACACCCTCAAAGGCGAGGACAGCAATCGGTGCGCTCTTAGCAGTCGCACTTGGAATTGTTGTAGTCGCTGGCGTCGGCTTTACGCTTCATAAAGTCTCAGCCGATCCCCAACCAAAACTTTATGCAACCAAGGTAGGCACTATCACCGCCGCCGATGGCAAGACATATAACCACTACACAATCGCAGATGGGGTCTACCCCGATCCAATCAACTCTAAAGCGCATGGAACATGTGCGACTTGCGATGGTGGACACCCAAGCTGGCCTTCATACGGTCCTTATACCGATTTCGTTCTTCCCGCTAACTCGTACATCACAGTGACTCTCACTGTGTATGACAGCGGCAACCAACTCAATACGCCTTACTTTGGCAGCGTTGTTGGCACCGTTGATGGAACTGCTTCGTATGACGGAACAACGAAGAGTGCTCTTGCGCCAACCGAGGTTGAACACACATTCACCTTGCACGGCCTTCCAACATCTACCCAAGATCCTCTCTTCGTAAATGTGCCTCTACCTCTCAACACGGATGCCGAGATGAAGGCGTATAACGACGATCCAACAAAACTTCCTGTCGGCCACAAAGTCACCTTCTCCTTCCTGACAAAGGGCGCCGGTAACTACGTCTGGAACTGCGAATATCCATGCGGAGATTCGACCTACCAAGGATTTGGCGCCGTTATGGGCCAGCTTGGATATATGAGTGGAAAGGTGAGTGTTGTAAATGGCTGACCACGACCACGAAGAATTAGCTCCAACACCAGGAGCTCGCGTTGGTAAATTTATTAATCGCGGAGACGTTCGCCAGACCCTTTTCCTTGGGCTTCTGTACACGATCGTCTTCGTAGTTTTGGGACGTTGGGTCTACCCACATTGGATGCCAACAGTTCTGACAAAGCAGATGCAAGCAAATGAAGACATCATGATCTGGTTTACCGTGATTTCGGCACCGATCGCAGGAGTAGTTCTGGCGATCGCAACGCAATCTTTCTTGCATATGCATCGTGGCGACACACCTCCTGAAGAGGGCATCGCTATCAGGACCAACACTCCAGTTGTGATTATCTGGAGCGCTACCTCCATTCTCTTCTGTATCGTGGCGATTGTTTGGGGTCTGGTGGCACTTAATACAGATTCCATCGCCGCGGCGACAGATGCTCCAAAGTCTTTGATCGTCGATGTAACGGGTTCGCAATGGGCCTGGTCCTTCTACTATCCAGCGCAGAACATCCACACACACGAACTCAACATCCCGGTTAATCAACCGGTCACATTTAATGTGATCTCAGATGACGTTAACCACTCCTTCTGGCCAGTCCAACTGGGCGTCAAGGTTGATGCAAACCGTTTGGTGACAACTGTCGTTCACGCTGATCCAACAGCCACCGGACCGATAGATGTGAAATGTGCAGAGCTCTGCGGGCTCTACCACGCCTACATGGAAACTAGTGGTGCAGTACAAACCCCGGCGGACTTCAGTAGTTGGGTCTCTTCAATTCAAGCAACAGGAGGTGTCCAACAATGACCACGCTTTCACATGCACCTGCCGGCGCACGCCCGGTTCCAAATCCTCAGAAGAGTTTGATCACCAAACTCAACATGGGAACTGGAATGGTTCTCGGGATTATCTTCTGTTGGGGTACTTATTACGCTATGAAAGCCGGTCGCGATATGACCGACTCCCATAACGTGAACAAAGTGCTCTTGATGTCGATGTTCGCATGGAGCCTTGGATTCCTCATTGGAATTGGCGCCTTAATCGGACCATTCCGTTGGTTGATCGGTAAAGATCTCACAGATGAAGAGCAGCTCTACCTTGCTGGCGACGGTCAAGGAATCAAGCGCTACTTCAAGTACTGCACCGACCATAAGGTTGTTGGTATCCAATACCTGGTAGGCGTCATGGCTCTACTTGGTGTTGGTGGAACTATGGCAATGATGATCCGAACCAACCTCGCTACACCCGGTTCACACTTTGTCACGCCAAATGTTTACAACTCTCTCGTTGGACTACATGGCATCACGATGATCGTTGCGATGATCATCGTTGCGACCGGTCCATTCGGTAACTACATCATGCCGATCATGATCGGTGCTGCCGATATGGCATTCCCTCGCCTCAATGCCTTGAGCTGGTGGGTGCTCTTTACTGCCATTCCAGTTCTCTGCAGCGCTTGGTTCTTGGGGGGAATCCCAACTGGTTGGACGGCATACGCGCCACTCAGTGATCAAGCGGGTCCAGGCATGAATGCATTCGTTGCCACGATAATCATCTTCGCTGTTTCAACTGCGGTTGCTGGAATGAACATTACGACCACCGTAATCGCGATGCGGGCAAAGGGAATGAAGTGGAACCGCGTTCCGATCTTCGTTATCGGAGCCACGATCTCAGTTGCGCTGGCGATCCCAGCATTCCCAACGTTCATGGTTGCAATGATTCAGACAGCTATGGATAGAACTATCGCGACTGGCTTCTACGACGCAAATGTAGGCGGAAGTGGATGGCTCTATGCCAACCTCTTCTGGATCATGGGTCACCCAGAGGTTTACGTGATCTTGATTCC
>DAIMCZ010000051.1:4617-6454 GCA_036726125.1 Candidatus Nanopelagicaceae bacterium | reverse complement strand
CTCCAAAGATCGCGTTGTAAATCTCCTTTACGCCGACTGCTGAGGTCGATGCTCCGTATCCACCCTGGCTCACCATCATGACTACGGCATACTCGGGCTTATTGGATGGTGCATAAGAGGCGAACCATGACGTTGGGTCCTTGGCGGTTCCATTGGCGTTGCGGCCCTGCACCTGCCCCGTTCCGGTCTTACCGCTGACTTGGATGGGGTAATTACCGAAAACCCCAGCAGCGGTTCCTGATGTAGTGACGGCGCGAAGAGCCCCGTGCAGGAAGTTGAGAGTGCTTGTAGAGGCGGGGATGAGCCCATTCTCCTGAGGTTGAATCTCTTGCAACACAGTTCCGTCGGGCTTCACAATCGCGCGAGCCACCTCTGGCTTGAAGAGGATTCCACCATTTGCAACTGCAGCATAAACATCTGTCATCTGCAACGGAGTCATCAAGACATCTCCCTGCCCGATCGCAAAGTTGATCGCATCACCGGCGCGAACTATGTAGCCATCGGTGCAATCCTCTTTAGCAATTGCGATCAGGAATGGAGTGAGATCGGCTGGCTTAGCCCGAGAGGTGTAGTTGCAGTAGAAGTTCTTATTGGCCTTGTAATAGGCCAACTTCCAAGCTCTATCGGGTAGGCGCCCCGATGCCTCTGATGGAAGGTCGATTCCGGTTGGTTGTCCGACTCCAAATGCGGCAGCATTCTTAAAGAAGAAATCGTTGGGGTTGCTCTTTGGGCGCAGTCCACCATCTTTTACCCATTGGTCATAACCAATTTGATACCAGATGGTGTCGCATGAAACGGCGATCGCAGTCTGCAAAGACATGCTGCCCGAAACTTTTGTGTCATCATTGTGGAAAGTTTGATTACCAAACTTTATGGAGTACGGACAGTTGTAATTTGCATTGAGGTCATAACCGGCGTGAGCTGCGGCGGCAACGGAGAGTGCTTTAAATGCGGAGGCGGGTGCGTAGGTGCCATCAATTGCCCGCGAAAGTGCCGGCACACCATCAGCATCACTAAAGAGCGCCGCCGCTTGCGCGGTGGTCAGACCCTTCTGCCAAATATTTGGGTCATAAGTTGGATAGGACGCCATCGCCAAGATTCGTCCAGTGTGTACATCCATAACAATTGCGGCACCCGAGTCAGCTTTATTTCCTTGCGCCCGCGCACTTAATACAGAACTTGCCAGGGCCTGCTCCGTTGCTGCTTGCAACTTGGCATTGATGTTGGTGACAACATTATTTCCTGCAACGGGGGCGGTAGTTGTCGCAGTGCGGGTTATATTTTCGGTGCGATCAACGATAACTGTTTTGACACCAGGAGTGCCTTGCAAATACTGGTCGTATTGCGCTTCGAGCCCAGTCTTTCCAACAGTCTCGTTGAGGTAATACTGCTTGTTGGTGTTAGCCAAATCAGCAGTGGTTATCGATCCCACATACCCCAAGACGTGCGCCGCGTTCTCGCCAGCAAGTGATGGGTAACTTCTAATGGGTACTGGCGATGCACTAATGCCAGGGTAGATATCTGGGTTTTCCAGAATCTTCAGCGCCTGCACCTGTGTTGCCTCTTTAGTGACTGGAATTGGTTGGTAGAGCGTTCCATTCCAGCAACCAGTGCGCTTTCCAAATGCGATCTCACCACATAGACGGGTCCTCGTGTAAAGGTCGCTGTAAGCGATTCCCATAAGCGATGCCACTCGCTCCAGGACAGCTTGACCCTTATCTGGCATCTTTCCGAGGACGCTGCGATCAACGGTGATGACCATGCCCGGACGATCCATCGCCATCGGTAGACCAGTGTCATCAACTATTGCTCCTCGGACTGCTGGCGTCACGATGTC
>DAIMCZ010000051.1:0-4517 GCA_036726125.1 Candidatus Nanopelagicaceae bacterium | reverse complement strand
TCGGTAGACCAGTGTCATCAACTATTGCTCCTCGGACTGCTGGCGTCACGATGTCCCGACTTTGAATGCTCAAAGCTGCGTTCTGATATTTGAGGCCCGCAGCTACTTGCAGATAGAAGAGTCGACCCAACATCGCAAGGACAAGTGAGAGAACAAGCATCTGCACCACGATGAGATTCAGTCTGGAACGCTGGCTCATTAGCGCTCCCTTGCTGTCAGAGAGTATTCACGAACGCGCTCTAGAGCAGGTAAGAACATGGGGGTGAAGACCAGGGTCCAAATAGTGTTGCCTAGTAGGACTTTGCCATCGTGCCCGAGGGAGCCGTTCTGCTCGCCCAGGAGCGCACCAAAAGCTAGGTAGGTCACCAATGCGATCGCAACGCCGCCCGCAACAAACAAGACGAATGTGATTGGCGACGAGGTCAGATCGGCGATCGAATCGCGATTAACAGCGAAGAGAAAGCCGATTCCCGTCAAGATAAGAGCCCATTGGCCAAAGGGTGCATTGGAGGTTGGCGACAGGTCGAGTACGACTCCCGCTAAGAATCCAGTGACCAGCGCACCGTTGTGATCTTCAAATGCGATCAGCGAGATCGCAATCGCTAGGTAGAGCGAGAAACCCGACAGCGGGAAATGAATCAGTGAAACAGCGGACTCTTGAATTACAAAGAGGGCAAAGAAGAAGCCCAATGTCGTAAAGATTCGAGTCGGACTCATCTACTTCTTCTTTGTCGGTACCGCTGTGGGGGTGGGAGTCGGCGTTGGAATGGCAGAGGCGGTTGCGCCAGGTGAAAGCAAAGGCGCAGGAGCAGGAGTGACATAAACAGTCACAACAGGATTAGGAGTTGGAAGAATTGGAGTTGTTGGCGCAGTCGTCGGTGCCGAGACGATTACAGAGACGACACCAAGATCATTGAGGTTGGCATAAGAATTAACAGTCGCCGTTTGAGTAAGGGTTCCAGTTGAATCATCAACCGACGTAACAACACCTACAGGTACGCCAGGAACAAAGGGCTTATTTCCGGCAGAGCCGTTAGTCAACAGAGTGTCGCCGACCTTGATACTCCCCGATGGATCGAGCAAGACAAGAGAGTAGTTGGTGGAACCAAGGCCAGATAAGACTCCGACACTCTGACTACGCGCGATTCGCACACCGACTCTAAAACTCGGATCACTCATCAGAAGGACGATGGCAGAACTACTGGTTGTAGATTTAACGACACCGATCAACCCATTCTGCGAGATCACCGTCATATTGGAGCGAATTCCGCTGGAGCTGCCAGAATCAATGGTGATCGTCTGCGAAAAGCTGGAGGCTGACCCGCGCGCGATGACACGAGCTGCAACAACTTTGAAATTCCCGCGACCTGCTAGATCGAGAACGCCTTTAAGTTGTGTCAGTTGACCTTTAACGTCGGCGCTCGTTGCGAGTTCGGCCTTCAACAATTTGTTCGTAGCGAGTTCGTTCTGTAATTCGGCGTTGGTCTTACCAAAATTTTTAATGTCACCGAAGAAGCGACCGACCGGGGAGAAGATATCTGAGACGGTGCGCTGCACAGGCGAGAGGATCGTCTGTGAGAGCGAACGTGAACCCTTGGTGAGATTTACTCCACGGAGATCTAAAGTAATAAAGAAGAGAGCGGTCACCAATAAAATGACGAGCAGTAACCTGGAACGATTACCGCCACCTCGTGCCACAGATCTCCCTTAAAGAATAGGTATTAAGAGTTAACGGCGTGGCTCAGAGATCAAGACCTTTTCAAGAGCCTCGAACTCTTCAACACACTTGCCAGAACCTTCGGCGACAGCCTGCAGTGGACGCTCACAGATATGCACTGGCATGCCTGTCTCTTGGCGCAGGCGCTCGTCAAGGCCACGTAGCAGCGCACCACCACCGGTGAGAACGATTCCACGATCCATGAGATCGCTAGCAAGCTCTGGAGGAGTCTTATCGAGAGTGCTCTTCACGGCGTTAACAATTTGATTGACCGGCTCTTCAAGAGCTTTACGAATCTCTTCGGCCGAGACAAAGATTGTCTTTGGAAGACCTGTTGCGAGATCACGACCACGAATTTCAGCATCGAGTTCGCCAGGCAACTTATAAGCCGATCCGATTGCCATCTTGATCTCTTCTGCCGTGCGCTCACCGAGGAGCAGCGAGTACTCGCGCTTAACCCAATCAATGATGGCTTGGTCGAGTTCATCGCCACCAATACGGATCGAGAGAGATACAACAATTCCACCGAGAGAGATAACTGCTACCTCGGTTGTTCCTCCACCGATATCGACAACCATGTTGCCGGTTGGCTCGTGAATCGGTAAGCCCGCACCGATTGCTGCAGCCATTGGCTCTTCAATGATGTAAACCTTACGAGCACCTGCCGCATAACCTGCATCCTTAACCGCGCGCTGCTCAACTCCAGTAATTCCTGATGGAACACAAACAACGATTCTTGGCTTTGCCAAGTAGCGACGACGATGCACCTTCTGAATGAAGTAGCGCAACATGCGCTCGGTGGTATCAAAGTCTGCAATAACTCCATCGCGCAGCGGACGGATAGCGACGATATTTCCAGGGGTACGACCAATCATCCGCTTGGCTTCGATACCAACAGCCAAGATCGCACCGGTATCTTGATTTATTGCAACGACGCTAGGCTCATTGAGAACAATTCCGCGGCCACGGACATAGACCAAGGTATTGGCTGTGCCAAGATCAACCGCCATGTCGCGGCCGATAAATGACATACGGCTCGGCTTTTGTTTGCTCACAAGAGACCTTTCTTAGAGTTCAGGGAAGAAGATGCTGATTTCGCGAGTTGCAGATTCCACAGAATCTGAACCATGGACAATGTTTTGAACTACCTTGGTTCCTTGATCACGGGCGAGATCGCCACGTATGGTTCCGGGTTCCGCAACAGTCGGATCAGTTGCACCAGCCAACTTTCGAAATCCTTCGATGACGCGATTGCCTTCTGCGATCAAAGCGACAATTGGACCTGATGCCATGAATTCAACGAGCGGTTCAAAGAAGGGCTTGCCTTCGTGCTCGGCGTAATGACGAACAAGGAGTTCGCGATCTGCGCTCATCATTTTGAGAGCTACGATCGTGTAACCCTTCGTCTCAATTCGAGATAGAACTTCGCCGACCAGATTGCGCTTGACGCCGTCCGGCTTGACCAAGATCAGGGTTCTCTCCATGGCTGAAGTGTATTAGGTACTTCCCGAGGCTAATAATTGGAGCAATTTCCCCGCCGTTTACTCCTTTGGAGGGTTCGCCAAAAGTGCAGCCCTGATTGCCTCTCCCTTGCGACCTATATAAAAAGCACACACCCAAAGCACAGCAAAGAGTCCACCGAGGAAATACATGGCGGGAACAACTACCCCATAGGCGATCAGCGCCACCTGCCAAATCGTGCCGAGGTACCAACCCGTCATCTTTTTCATGGCTCCGGCGGTCAGGAGGATTGCAACGGCTAAAGCACCCCCGAGGGAGAGCGCCAGTGCGCCGTGACTCTCCATCGCCAGCAAGAGTGCAAAACCCATGACAAGAAATTCCATTGCCAGGACGGCGGAACCTAAGACTCTCATTCTGCAAAACCTGCGATAGATCGAACGATGGCGCGCGTCTCCCCCGCTGTGACTACCGAACCCGTTACAACGACTGCAGAAATTCCTTCGCTGACCTGATTGATCAAGGTGCACTGCTCCATAGCGTAGGTAATGGCGGTGCGCAGGTCTCCCTCTTTATAGACCCGATCCGCACCAAAGATGGGAATGGCCAGATCGAAGAGGCGGTCTACTGGGAGCGCTCGGTCCGAGCTGCTCTGCGTTACGACCAGGCGATCGATGACAGGTTCGAGTTCGGTGAGAACACCAACCACATCTTTATCACCCAAAATCGCGACGACACCAAAGATCGATTCAAAATCGAATTCGCGCTCAAGAGTCTGAGCTAGCGCATGTGCACCATGTGGATTGTGAGCCGCATCGACGATGACGGTGGGATCGCGATAGAGCACTTCAAGGCGCCCAGGTGATTCAACGTTAGCAAATGCACGACGGACGACCTCTTCATCAAGAGCGACTCCTGCAAATGCCTCTGCTGCCGCGAGGGCAACTGCAGCATTGGTGGATTGGTGCGCTCCGTAAAGTGGAATAAAAATATCCTCGTAGGTATCGAAGATTCCCTTGATCGTGACAAGTTGTCCACCGACGGCTAGCGCTCGCTTAGTTACAGTAAATTCCAGACCTTCGCGATACGGAATCGCGGCACGCTCAATTACGCGAGCTGTGAGCGCAGTTGCGGCATCCACGGGTTGCGCCGCCATGACCACATGAGATTCATGTTTGATGATTCCCGATTTGGTCAGAGCGATCTCTGCAATGGTATTGCCCAAATACTCTTGGTGATCAAGACCGATTGGAGTGATGACTGAAACCTGGCTCTGCACAACATTGGTCGCATCCCACTCCCCTCCCATTCCAGCCTCGATGATTGCGATATCAACGGGGAA
>DAIMCZ010000050.1:0-6538 GCA_036726125.1 Candidatus Nanopelagicaceae bacterium | reverse complement strand
GAATCTGGCCCGCGCTCTTGCTCGTAATAGTCACCGCCGTTGAAATACGGGTCGCTCTTTATGGCACGGATTTGAATCGATGCCCCACCAATTTGATCACCTGTGGCAACCGCCGAGGAACCAATCGTGCAGATTGCGGCAACCCGGTCTGGATGATCAATCGCCCATTCCAGCGAGCGCATTCCCCCGAGGGACGGTCCTACCGAGAGTTCGTAGCGGGTGATTCCAAGAAGATCGGTCAGGCGAAGTTCCGCGGCGACCATGTCACGAATGGTGAGCACGGGAAATCTCGAGCCCCAACGTTTTCCGTCAGGAGCCAGCGAAGAAGGCCCAGTACTTCCCTGGCAGCCACCGATCACATTAGGACAGATCACGAAATACTTGTTGGAATCTAAGGGAAGCCCAGGACCCACGATGGAGGGCCACCAGCCTGGAACATCGGACCATCCGGTCAGGGCATGATTAACGAGGATTGCATTTGTACCTTGGGCGTTGAGCTCTCCCCAGGTTTGGTAAGCGATCGTTATATCTGGGAGCACCTCACCCGATTCAAGGGTGAGGTCACCAATTTTTATGAATTGGCGATCGCCCGGGTCCTGACCTTCAAGCCAGGCACCCGTTACAGGACAATCACTCTCATTCATAAGGACGTCTACTTTGCCGCAGCAAAGCCACCTTCGAGATCGGCCTTGATATCGGCGATATTTTCCAGCCCGACTGAGAGGCGTACCAATCCTGGTGTTACCCCCGCAGTGAACTGTTCGTCTGGGGTGAGCTGTGAGTGGGTGGTCGATGCAGGGTGAATTACGAGCGAGCGCACATCACCGATATTTGCGACATGAGAGTGAAGAGTTAGACCCTCAACGAACTTCTTGCCGGCTTCGATGCCACCTTTGATCTCAAAGGAGAGAACCGCTCCGGTGCCATTAGGTGCATATTTCTTTGCGAGTTGGTGCCACGGAGATGAGGCGAGATCGGCGTAGTTCACCTTCTCGACTTGGGGGTGTCCCTCAAGGAATGCTGCAACCGCCTTGGCGTTCTCAATATGGCGCTCGATGCGAAGTGAAAGCGTCTCGAGACCGAGCGCCAACAACCACGCATTGAATGGGCTGACTGCAGCGCCGGTATCGCGCAGCAATGTGAGACGAATCTTGAAGATGTAGGAGAGGTTGGCTCCAAACGCTGATCCAACACCAAGTGCTTGTGCATAGACGAGGCCATGATACGAAGGATCAGGTTGATTGAAGTTAGGGAACTTCTCCTTCTGCTGTGCGTAGTCAAAGTTTCCGGAGTCAACGATTGCGCCGACGATTGAATTTCCGTGACCAGAAAGGAACTTTGTGGCCGAGTGAATGACCACGTCAGCGCCATGTTCGATTGGGCGAATCAAGAACGGGGTTGCCACGGTGTTGTCAACGATAAGTGGAACGCCATTTTCATGTGCGATCTTGGCAACAGTCTCGATATCGAGAATGTCGTTCTTGGGGTTTGAAATTGTCTCGCCAAAAAAGGCCTTGGTGTTAGGGCGAACTGCCTTGCGCCATGACTCAGGATCATCAGGATTTTCTACGAAAGTTACTTCGATTCCGAACTTTGGAAGGGTGTAATGAAAGAGGTTATAAGTTCCTCCGTAGAGACTTGGAGAAGAAACAATGTGATCCCCAGCTTCTGCCACATTCAATACTGCGTAGGTCGTAGCAGCGGAACCAGAGGCCACGAGCAGCGCAGCAACTCCACCTTCGAGGGCAGCGATACGTTGTTCGACTGCATCTTGAGTTGGGTTCATTAGCCGCGTGTAGATATTGCCTAGCTCAGCCAAGCCAAAGAGATCTGCGGCGTGCTTGGTATCGCGGAAGACATAGGCAGTTGTCTGGAAGAGTGGAAGTGCGCGAGCGCCGGTGGATGGATCTGGAACTTGACCAGCATGGATCTGGCGAGTTTCGAAAGCTGCCTGCTCTGGTGAAAATGACATGAAGTACCTCCCGATAAATAAGGGGGTGCAGAAAATAGAGGGTTGCCCCAAATATCTCAGACCCACGCTTGCCAATTGCACTGTGCAATTGACCTGGTCTTCACCCGGAGCACCCCACCGTGGTGGAGGGTTGCCGTCCAGTAAGCCGGGGCTAAAACCTGGAACTCATGACCTAGCCAAATAGTAAGCAGGAAGACTCCAGATGACAAATTTTTACGCTGGTGGCAGGTTCTCGCGCCAGCTGGAGGTGATCGGCAAGCGGCGGTCCTTGCCAAATGCGCGGCGGGAGATTTTGGGTCCAGGTGGATATTGCCGTCTCTTGTACTCGGCGCGGTCCACCATCTGAATCACTTTGGTCGCCAAACTGGCATCAAAGCCGGCAGCGAGCAAACCCTGCAACCCACCATCATTTTCAATATAGATCGTGAGGAGTTGATCGAGCAGGTTGTAATCGGGAAGAGAGTCACTATCTTTTTGATCGGGGCGCAGCTCGGCACTTGGTTCCTTATTGATCGAGTTAACAGGGATTGGCTCCTGCTCCCCTCGGGCCGCCGCTACCTTATTGCGCCAGCGCGCAATCGCCCAGACCTCGGATTTGAGGAGGTCTTTGATCGGTGCATAACCGCCTACGGCATCCCCATAAAGGGTTGAGTATCCAACGGCTAGTTCAGATTTGTTTCCGGTGGCAAGAACCAGATGCCCCTCTTGGTTGGAGAGCCCCATCAACGTTGTGCCTCGAACGCGTGCCTGCACATTCTCTTCAGCCAAACCAGTAAGGCCCAACGAATTCAGGAAGCTATTGACCATTGGTTGGATCTCGATAACGCGAAAGTTCAATCCGATCCGCTTTGCAGAATCCGCGGCATCGCTCAATGAATGGTCTGACGAGTACTGGCTGGGGAGCGCAACTCCGAAGACCTTTTTAGCTCCAATTGCATCTGCTGCGATCGCGGCCGTCACCGCAGAATCGATTCCTCCCGAGAGGCCAAAAATTACTGAAGGAAAGCCATTCTTTTTCACATAGTCGCGCAACCCGACAACAAGGGCCTGCCAGATCTCCCCCTCGATCTCTAACCGTGGAGCGACACCGTGATTGATCTTCAGATAACCACCAATGCGCGATTCGCTGATGATGCAATCTGGAGTACTTGTACCCGCTTTTGCATCGATATCGATGACCATCAGACCGTCATCAAACTGTGGCGCCCGCGCTATCAACTCTCCATTTGCAGCGACCGCGATGCTATCTCCATCAAAGACCAGGTCGTCCTGACCTCCGGTCATGTTGACGTAGAGCAGTGGCGCTCCGATTTCACGAGCGCGACGACGCACTAGCGCCGCACGTAGATCATCTTTATTTCTCTCAAATGGACTGCCATTGGGTACGAGTACGAGACCAACGTTGCGAGCAGCGAGATCAGCCACTGGCCCCTTCTCACGCCAAATATCTTCACAGATCGCGATACCAACATCGATGCCGTGGATACGTACCACTAGGGATTTGTCTCCGGGAACAAAGTTGCGAAACTCGTCAAAGACGCCATAGTTAGGAAGATGGTGTTTGATGTAGCGGGCTACCACCGCCCCACGATGGATAACCGCGACGGCATTTTGTGGCCGTCGGGAATCGCTCTCCTCTAGGTACCCAACAACACTGACGAGGTCTCCATAATCTTCGAGCCGCTTAGCCAGGGCGGCCAGCGCAGCCTTAGAGGCGAGACGGAAGGTGGAGCGGTTGGCCAGGTCTTCAACTGGATAACCTGTGAGGACCATCTCTGGCATAACAAGAATGTGGGCGCCTGCGCTAGCTGCCTTGCCCGCATATTCAAGAATCAAATCTGTGTTCTCTTCGAAGGCGCCAACAGTCGGATTGACCTGTGCCAGTCCTACACGCAACTGACCAATCACCTGTGGGCTCATGGGGAAATCCTACCTGTGGGGGTGCAAAGGGCGATGGCTCGGTAGAATAAAGATAGCCGTGGACCAGATCTGGCCGCGAGCAGCTAAGGAGAAATCATGTCCAATGGCCACAGTCGCCGTGTCTCTATCTCAGACCTTGCCGCAAAGAAAACGCGCGGTGAAAAGTGGGCGATGATTACAAGTTACGAAGAGATGACCGCCTCGATCTTTGACAGCGCTGGTATCCCGGTGCTTCTGGTCGGAGATAGCGCCGGAAATAATTTTCTTGGCGAAGAGAACACCATTCCAGTCACCCTGGATCAAATGATCATGCTCTCGCGCGCTGTGGTACGAGGTTCGAAAAGCGCACTGGTAGTAGCCGATCTGCCCTTCGGCAGTTACGAGCATTCTCCAGAAGTGGCACTACAGAGTGCAATCCGACTGTTCAAGGAAGCGCAAGTGCACGCTGTAAAACTTGAAGGTGGAGAACGAGTTATCCCGCAGATCAAGAAGCTGATCGAGTCAGGAATTCCGGTGATGGGTCACTTGGGTCTGACACCACAATCTGTGCACGCTCTCGGGGGGTTTAAAGTGCAAGGCCGTGGCGAGGGGGCGCAAAAGATCATTGATGATGCCTTGGCCTTGCAGGCAGCAGGGGTCTTTGCCATTGTGCTTGAGTTGATACCTGCAGAGTTAGCCAGTGAGATTTCTACTGCCCTGCATATTCCGGTTATTGGTATCGGCGCGGGTGCTAGTTGCGATGCACAGGTGATTGTCTGGACGGATTTGATGGGATTAACCGAGAAGGCACCGAAATTCGCGCGGGCCTATCGCAATCTCCGCGCAGAGATAAGTGCAGGTGTGAGCGAGTGGATGGATGATGTCGCCGCTGGAAAATTTCCCTCGGAGGCCGAGACCTTTCACTAGGCTCCTCTGATGGCGCGATTTACTGTCGATCTCTCTCCCCTGCGCACCAATAGGAATCTGCGCTACCTCTTCATATCGGGAGTTGTGACGCGCTTCGGATCGGCCCTGACCTTGGTTGCACTTCCTTTCCAAATCAAAGAGTTGACCAACTCATACATCGCTGTTGGAGCAATGGGCGCCGTAGAGATCGTTCCTTTGATCATCTTTGCCCTGTGGGGAGGAGTCCTCGCAGATTCCATTGATCGCAAGAAGATGGTCTGGAGATGTGAGGCTGGAGCGCTTCTCTTCTCTGCCCTGCTTCTCGGAAATACTCTTCTCCACCACCCCAAACTCTTGCTTCTCTACTTTGTCGCAGCGGGCTTTGCGGCAGTCGATGGGTTATCAGGTCCAAGTTTTAGCGCGATGATTCCGCGACTCGTTGACCACGAGGAGTTGCCATCTGCCATGGCCTTAATGTCATTGCGTTGGCAGTTCAGCGCGATCATCGGGCCAGCGATTGCCGGAGTAATCATTGCAACAAGCGGAGTGCGAGCGGCCTACGCCATCGACATCCTCTCTTATGTAATTTCGGTCTTCTTTCTACTCCGGGTTTCCGCAGTCCCCCCGCTGCAAGAGGCCACCACGAAATCGATCAAGGCGATGTTTGGAGGTCTGCAGTACGCAGCCTCTCGAAAAGATCTCTTGGGCACCTACATCGTCGATCTGATCGCCATGTTCTTCGCAATGCCCAACGCCCTCTTTCCCTTTTGGGCGGACCAGATCCACTCGCGCTGGGCCCTGGGATTTTTCTACTCTGCTGGAATTTTCGGTTCGATTCTGGTAACCGCCACGAGTGGATGGATGCGAAATTTCACCCGTCACGGTTGGGCGATCGCAATTGCCGCCATTGGCTGGGGAGTTTGCATCGCACTTGCGGGTACCACCAATCACCTCTGGGTGGTGCTCTTCTTCTTGGCAATGGCAGGCGCTTCAGACCAGGTGAGCGCCCTCTGTCGAAATACCCTCTGGAATCAGACCATTGATGACGAATATCGCGGAAGATTGGCAGGGTTGGAGTTACTTTCCTACTCCGTCGGCCCACTCGGTGGTCAGTTACGCGCCGGTACGTTTGCAGCAATCAGTTCTCTCCGCACCTCAGTTATTTCTGGTGGACTTTTGTGCATTGGCTTGGTGAGTTTTGCTACCGCAAAGTTGCCGGAATTTCGTAACTTTGATTTGAAAACAAATCGCTATGCCATTGAGCAGAGAGAGAAGAGATCGGGACGCAAAGATGGAGAAGCAGAAAGCTCTTAGCAAAAGTCGAAAAGAGCACAAAATATTTAAAAATTATTGTTGCGACACGCACTCGCTTTTATGTCCAAAATAATGGCTTATGACTCTTTTTACTGTCACGATTCTCCTTGAACAGGTTCGGTGACGGATCGAACCATTCTGATAGGAGATGTAAATGGCTGCAGCTAAGAAAACTGCTCCAAAGCGTCGCAAGAAGGCAGCTGCTAAGGCAGCTCCAGCTCCAAAGCGTCGTAAGAAGGCCGCTGCTAAGAAGGCAGCTCCAGCAAAGAAGGTGGCTGCAAAGCCACGTAAGAAAGCTGCTGCAAAGCCAGCTGCTAAGAAGGCTGCTGCAAAGCCACGTAAGAAGGCTGCTGCAAAGCCAGCTGCTAAGAAGGCCGCAGCTAAGCCTCGCAAGAAGGCCGCCGCTAAGAAGGCTGCTGCAAAGCCAGCTGCTAAGAAGGTTGCTGC
>DAIMCZ010000049.1:0-6746 GCA_036726125.1 Candidatus Nanopelagicaceae bacterium | reverse complement strand
AGGCGGAGCAGCTCTGGCTCCCTTACAGAAGGCTCAAGAAGATGTGATTCAGGAGACATGCACTAATCGTCCTAGAACGGGACTATTTACGCCAGTTGAAGCGTTTATGAATCGAAGGGCTATCTCTCAAATCACAGTGGATTTGGTTGAACAACCTATGAAACGATTGTAGAGTCAGGTTCCAAGCATGAAGGAGGGCAAGATGGCCGAGATTTCAAGACTTCCCCGTCCGGTCGCGTCGGAGTGGGAGTGGCAGTACCAAGGTGCCTGCCAAGAGTTACCCACAGAGATGTTCTTTCATCCAGATGGCGAACGGGGACCCCGCCGCGCCAATCGCGAAGCAGCTGCCAAAGCTGTCTGCGCCACATGCCCTGTCATCGAAGCTTGCCGCAGGCATGCGCTCGCCGTCCAGGAGCCTTATGGCATCTGGGGTGGCCTCTCCGAGGATGATCGCGCCGCCATTATTGAACAGAACGAGCGCGCCTCACGTCCAAAGATCGTTCTGACACCAGCATCTTAACTTGCGTATTGCAAGTTAAACTTGTAGCCTTCTAGAAGTCGGTATTAAGACCGACCCTCTTGAAAGCGAGCCCCCGATGTCGGCAAAAGTTCTTGTTACCGGAGTAAGTGGTTACCTCGGACACCACGTTGCCGCTGAGCTACTCAACCAGGGGTATGAGGTTGTCGGAACCGTTCGCTCTCTCTCAAAAACTGAATTATCCAAGTCCTCCATTGCATTGGCGGCACCAGTTGAAAAATTAAGTTTCGTTGTTGCAGATCTTCTCTCCGATCAGGGCTGGAGCGAAGCGATGCGGAGCTGTGACTACGTCATGCATCTTGCTTCTCCATTTATCTTGGCCGAGCCAAAGGATGAGAACGAACTCATCGCGCCAGCAGTCGAAGGAACTAAGCGAGTCTTGCTCGCCGCAAAAAAAGCAGGCGTCAAGCGCGTAGTACTTACTTCATCTGTTGTATCGATGACTTCGGGGAAGGCAAGCGGTACTTACGGAACCGATGCTTGGTCTGATGTTGCTAGCAATATCGGCGCCTACGCAAAAAGTAAGACCCTAGCGGAGAGAGCTGCGTGGGACATCGTCGCAGACGGTTCTATAGAACTGGCCGTCATTAATCCTGGTTTTATTCTTGGACCAGCGCTCGGTGCCGCAGGTAGTGGAACTAGTGTCACAATGATTTCGCAATTGATCGGTGGGAAGATGCCGATGATTCCTGATATCGCGATGGGAATGGTCGATGTACGCGATGTTGCACGATTGCATGTTGCTGCTCTTACTGTGGCGCAGGCCGCGGGGCAACGCTTCATCGCTGCAAGTGCGCAGCCGATCGAGATGTCAGAGGTTGCAAAAATTTTGAAAGCTGCGGGCTACTCCAAGGTGTCTACCCGACGCGCTCCGAACTTCGCGCTGAAAGTAATGAGCCTCTTCGATCGCGAAGCAAAAGGAATGTTGCCGCAATTAGGTAAGAGAGTCGCATACGACAATCGCAGTACCTATGATGTACTCAAGTGGCAGCCCACTCCTTTTGAAAAGACTTTGGTCGAGATGGCTGCCTCACTTTCTAAGTAGGAGGCGTATGGAGAAAGAGATTGAGACAGATGCGCCGGAGTGGCGCTCGTCCTGTCCTATTGCCTCTGGTCTTGATGTACTCGGGGACAAGTGGTCCCTATTAATCATCCGTGACTTACTGCAATTTGGAACTCGGACCTACTCAGAATTCACAGAAGCAGCAGAGGGGGTTTCCACCAATATCCTCGCATCGCGCTTAAAGTCACTGGCTTGGCTCGGCCTGATCGAACATGTAGATCCAGATGGCGTGGCGCGAAATAACGCCTACCGACTTACCCCTAGCGGTCTGGCTTTGCAGCCAGTTCTCAAAGCGTTGGGACGTTGGTCGCAGGTGCACCTCAAAGTGATTCATCCAGGTATCAATCTGGGAGATCAGTAGCTCGTTTGGCGGTTTGGCCGCGGGTGGCTTAACTTGTAAATTGCAAGTGATACTGTTAGATTGCAAAATGCAAGTTACCAACCCACCTTTCCTACTCCTAAGGAGCCAATCCGAATGATCGACCAAAATCTCCCTGCATATGCCATGGTGCAGATCAATATGAAGAACCCAGATGATTTTATGGAGCGCTACGCACAGCACGTCCTCCCTATGTTGCAAAGGTGGGGTGTCGAGATGATCGCCGGCTCAATGACCCCCATCACGAAAGAGGGCGACTTTGACGGCAATTGGGTGGCAATTCTCAAATTTGCGAATATAGAGGCAGCCGAGACTTGGTACAACTCCGATGAATACAAGCCTTATCTGGAGCTTCGACTCGGCGAGCTAACCGACTTCACCAGCCTGGTCTTTGTCGAAGGGATGCAGGCAGCAGGCTCTGCGGCCTAAGCAAGAAGTAAAGCGAAAGCCCCCGGCCGCAATGACCGGGGACTTTCGACTACCTCTTAGAGTGGTATTTAAATTAGTGGCTATGTCCACCAGGACCATGTGAGTGGCCGGCAGCAGCTGCCTGCTCGCGCTGCTCATCTTCCGGAGTCTCGAATACGAGAACTTCAGTGGTGATGAACATTGCGGCGATTGATGCCGCGTTTGCAAGTGCCGAGCGAGTCACCTTTACGGGATCAATAACGCCAACTTTGACGAGATCTTCGTAGACATCGGTTGCCGCGTTGAAGCCCTCGTTTGCACCCAAGGTGCGAACCTTTGCGACAACTACATAACCTTCATGTCCAGCATTCTCTGCGATCCAACGTAGTGGCTCATCACATGCCTTACGGACGAGACGAACGCCAACGGCGCGATCGCCCTCGAAGCCGAGATCATTCTCGATAGCGGCAGCAGCATGAACGAGCGCTGCACCTCCACCGACAACGATTCCCTCTTCTACTGCGGCGCGAGTAGCAGAGATTGCATCTTCGAGACGGTGCTTCTTCTCTTTGAGTTCAACTTCGGTGTGTGCGCCAACCTTGATGACACAAACTCCGCCAGCAAGCTTTGCAACGCGCTCCTGCAACTTTTCGCGATCCCACTCAGAGTCGGTCGCAGCAAGTTCATTGCGAATCTCGTTAACGCGATTTGCAACTTCGGCCTTATCTCCTGCGCCATCGACGATGGTGGTTGCATCCTTTGTGATGACAACGCGACGCGCCTTACCAAGCAGATCAAGTGTTACCTGATCAAGCTTGAGGCCGACCTCAGGAGTGATGACCTGACCACCGGTCAAGATCGCAATATCTTGCAACATTGCCTTACGACGATCGCCAAAGCCAGGGGCTTTAACAGCGGCCGAGGTGAATGTTCCGCGCATGCGGTTAACCACGAGAGTTGAAAGCGCTTCGCCTTCGACATCTTCAGCAATGATCAGAAGCGGCTTATTAGCTTGAGCCACCTTCTCGAGAACAGGAAGGATGTCAGAGAGTGAAGAGATCTTCTGTCCTGAGATCAAAATGAAGGCATCTTCGAGAACAGTCTCCATGCGATCTGAATCCGTTACGAAGTATGGGCTGATGTAACCCTTATCGAATTGCATTCCTTCAGTGAAGTCGAGTTCAAGACCAGTTGTAGATGACTCTTCAACTGTAATGACGCCATCCTTGCCGACCTTATCCATCGCTTCAGCAATGAGATCACCGATCGCTTTATCTTGCGCAGAGATAGTCGCGACATCTGCGATCTGCTCTTTGCCAGATACCGGAGTCGAATTCTTCTTCAGCTCTTCGGAGATCGCCTTAACAGCGGCCTCGATACCGAACTTGATATCCATTGGCTGAGCGCCTGCAGCGAGGTTACGTAGACCTTCGCGGACCATAGCTTGAGCAAGAACGGTCGCGGTTGTGGTTCCATCACCAGCAACATCGTTGGTCTTTTCAGCAACTTGCTTAACAAGCTGCGCGCCCATATTTTCTGCTGGATCTTCGAGTTCAATCTCTTTCGCGATGGTGACACCATCGTTGGTGATAAGCGGCGCGCCGTAACCCTTAGCAAGGACTACGTTGCGACCACGAGGTCCGAGCGTAACTTTGACGGTATCGGCGAGAATATTTACGCCGCGTTCCATCGAGCGACGAGCCTTCTCGTCAAATGAAAGTGTTTTACCCATGTCGCTTACTTCTCAATGATTGCTAGAACATCGCGGGCAGAGAGAACGAGATACTCCTCGTTGCTGTACTTCACTTCTGTTCCGCCGTACTTGCTGTAAAGAACAACGTCCCCAACTTTTACATCGATCGGAATACGGACGCCGTTATCGAAGCGACCTGGGCCCACGGCAACAACTGTGCCCTCTTGTGGCTTCTCTTTAGCGGTATCTGGAATAACCAGACCTGACGCTGTGGTCTGCTCGGCCGCATTGGCCTTGACGACGATGCGATCTTCAAGTGGCTTAATGGCAACTGCCATGATGTGCTCCCTTTATCTTTTATCTCGGCAACCTTGGATTTCCACCGCTCGCCGACCTGCGCCAATTAACCTGAGGCAATTAGCAGAGTAGGGGCGAGAGTGCTAACCAAACTGTACCTAAAGGGGCTGAGCACTGCCAAACGAGGGCAGGCGAATTGGGGGTAGAGCGAGCGTTAAATGGGGCTCTTAGAGGCGAAACCCAGCGGCGCGAGCCTCTGTACGGCTCTCGCGCAGGCGGCGTAGCCGCTTAACCAGCATCGGTTGGGCCAACAGGGCAGCCTCCCGGTCGATGAGGTTATTGAGGAGTTGGTAGTAGGCCGGAGGGGTGAGATTGAAGAGCTCCTTGATGGAGGACTCTTTCGCCCCGGCGTAGCGCCACCACTGCTTCTCGAAATCCAGAATCTTTACCTCGAGCTCGGTAAGTCCAGCGCTAGCAACCTGATCTGCACTCGTAGCCCTCTGCGATTCCATGCTCTGATAATAAGTCTCAGATCCGACAATTCTCGGTAATCAGGCGACGGCGCCCTTCGTGTTGCCACTCTCGCCACTCTCCTGCCGATCCTTGCGAACTGCCTCTTTCAAAATGTTCTTCGCCATCTTGGGAAAGATGAGGCGATGGAAGGGTAGGACGAGCCCCCAATAGAGATGCCCGCCAACGCCCTTTGGCTGAAAACTGGCGCGCTGATTGAGCCGCCGAACGGTCTCCCCCTCGTGCTCGACCTCATCCACCGTAAATTGCAACCATGCCTTGCCGGGCAAGATCATCTCGGCATACAAAGTCAGCTGATGATTAGCCCGCAGACTTTCAACGCGCCAAAAATCCAAGCTCTCGCCCTGGCGCAGATACCTTGGGTCGCGTCGGCCGCGTCGCAAACCAACACCACCTATAAGTCGATCCAACAAACCGCGCAGCCACCAGAGGGCATCGGCCCCGTACCAACCACGATCTCCACCAATCTCTTCAATGCTCTGCCAGAGCGATGTGAGTGAGGCCTTGGTGTAGACCACTTGCTCGTCGTGATACTCGGCTTCACCTGCCCAAGCCGGATCTGATTGCGTCTTCTGCCATGGCGGCATAAAGGCGTTGGCGTCAGACCAACGTGATTCGACCTCGTGATGCTCGACCTTAGAGAGCGCCAATTCAAAGGCGCGATCCACTGTAAGCAATCCAGATGGCGGTAGCGGAATGATCTGCGAAATCGTCTGACGTTGATCCACTACGGATTCATTGACAAGTGAACCTACCAACGGCCTAGCAAGCGCTACCGGAACCGGAGTCACCAGCCCGATCCATAAACTCGAGAGCCAGACCGAGAGGAAGGGAACTTTGATGATCACCCGACGTCGCAACTTCGCGACCTTCGCAAACTCTTTAATCAGGTTTCCATACGTAAATATGTTTGGTCCACCGATATCAAAAGTTCCTGAAATGGGCTGTGGCAACTCCGCAGCCTGACCTAAGTAATACAGAACATCTCGGATGGCGATTGGCTGGGTGCGATTGCTTACCCATTTCGGCGTGATCATCACGGGCAGACGATGCGTCATATGACGAATCATTTCGAATGATGCAGATCCAGATCCGATGATGATCCCTGCTCTCATCTGCAGCACTGGCACGTTGAACTCTGCTAACGCCGTGCCTGTGTGTGCTCGTGATGCTAAGTGCTGACTGGCCTTATTTCCGCCACTGCTGACGATTCCTCCAAGATATACGATCTGCGATACGCCAGCTTCTTGAGCGGCTTTTCCAAAGGTGAGAGCCATCTTCCTCTCGACTTCATCGAAGCGCGGACCAGCTCCAATTGAATGAAGTAAGTAGAAAGCAGTGTGTACGCCCGTGAGGGCTTGCAAGATTTGAGTGTGATCGGTAGCACTTCCGACAGCGACTTCTACCTTCTCGTGCCAGGGTTGCCCAACAATCTTTGCCGGATCTCGAACGAGAACTCGGACAGCAATGCCGTGGCTCAAGAGCGCAGTAACTAATCGACTTCCCACATACCCCGAAGCGCCTGTGACGAGGACCTTACGTAGGGCTGGAGTTGCACTCATGCCACAAACAGTAGACTGAGAACATTAATTCGGTGAGATGAAAAGGGTAGATTGATGGCGAAACCGCGCGTTGTAATTTTGGGTGGAGGCTTTGGTGGCCTCGCTGCGGCGGAAGCCCTTGGACACGATGCTGACGTCACAGTCGTTGACCGCAACAACTATCAGACCTTCTTGCCCCTTTTGTACCAGGTTTCAACAGCTGGAATCGCGGCGGACCATATCGCCTACCCCATCCGTGGCGCGCTCCGTAAAACGGGCGGTCGCTTCCACATGGG
>DAIMCZ010000048.1:5319-6946 GCA_036726125.1 Candidatus Nanopelagicaceae bacterium | reverse complement strand
GAAACGACGTTGACCCCTAGCCGCCGCTTCTCTGGGGTAGGCCCAATGGATCCGCCGTTAACCGATATCGGGATTGGCCAGGCGCAAGCTGTCGGACGCGAGATTGCAGCGCGTAAACCAGATGTACTTATTGCCTCACCGCTGATGCGCACGATGATGACGGCCAAAGAAGTTTCGGATGCCAGCGGCCTAGAACCAATTTTCGACGATATCTGGGTAGAGTGCGATTTCGGATTCTGGGAGGGCCTAACGCCTACCGAAGTCCAAGAAAAGCACCCGGAGGATTGGAACGCTTGGCTAAGTTCGCTCTCGCATCGTCCTGGAGGCGGAGAATCCTACGCCGAGGTCTATTCCCGGGTCGAAGCGGGCATCACCGATCTCGTAGAACGTTATCCCGGAAAGAAGATCTGCGTCGTAACGCACAACATCGTCATCCGAGCCATCGCTGCTTACGCCACAACTGCGCCTCTCGAAGTGATGTATCACGTCGATATCTTGCCGTGCAGTATTACAACGGTCGCAGTGTGGCCATCAGATGGACTTCGCGCACTTAAATCGCTCAGCGAGCGGGCAGTAGCTAAGTAATGGCGGGGAAGCGGCTTCCAAGTTCATACCAAAAACTCTTTGCCGCTAGCGCACTCTCTAACCTCGGCGATGGTGTTTCTTTCGTTGCCTATCCTTGGATCGCTTCATCAATCACTCGCTCGCCTTTACTGCTCGCAATAATCGGTCTAATGGGCACGATGCCGTGGCTCGTATTTAGTCTTCCTGCTGGGGTCTTCATCGATCGATTCCCGCGAAGAAGTGTCATCGTCTTTACCGACGTATTGCGAGGAATCGTGACGCTGGTCGTGGCAGTAGCCATTTGGGGGAATCGCACTCACATTCATGTCGTGAAGAGCATCGCCAATCTATCTGTGATCCACACCCACACGGGGCTCTACCTTCTGCTGTTAGTGGCGACGTTTCTACTCGGTTGCGGCGAGGTTCTGGGTAATGGTGCATCGCAGACCTTCGTTCCTCTGATCGTAGATACCGAACAACTTGAAACCGCCAATGGTCGCCTCTGGACTTCAGAATCGTTAACGCGGAATTTTGCGGGACCACCACTTGCATCCTTCTTGCTCACTCTCTCAGTATTTGCACCACTTGCATTTGATGGCGCTACCTTCTTTGCATCGGCCGGACTCATTGCCTTGATCGGTTCCTCAATGATCAAGAAACAGGCAATCTCCGAGGTGAAGCCGAATTTCAGAGCGGAGTTGAAAGAGGGGTTAAGTTGGCTTTGGAAACATCCCTTCCTTCGTCCGCTTGCCTTCATTCTCGGTTCTCTCAACGGCTTAAATGCGTTGGGAATGTCGGTCTTTATTCTCTTTGCCCAAGAGGTGATTCATACATCGGTCGTTACCTACGGTTTGTTGAGTACCGGCTTTGCGGTTGGAGGTGCGCTGGGGGGAGTTCTATCCGGGCGCATCATCAAGAAAGTCGGCAGAGCACGGATCCTAAAGACTGCGATTCTTGGTGCTCCCGTACTTCTCGTCGTCCTCGCGTTTGCCCCCGATTGGGAGGTCGCTTGGCTTGTGGGAGCGGTCGAGATGTTCTTGGCAATCCTTTGGAACGTCGTGAC
>DAIMCZ010000048.1:2511-5219 GCA_036726125.1 Candidatus Nanopelagicaceae bacterium | reverse complement strand
GCGCGCGGGAAAAGCGACGACATGTAAAGTATCCGTTCATGACGGATTCCTTTCGTAGCGGTATTGAGATTGCCCACCTAAATAAGAGTTTTGGAAACAAACTCGTGGTTGAAGATCTGACCTTTGAAGCAAGACCAGGCGAGATCACCGGGCTTCTCGGCAGGAATGGTGCCGGAAAATCGACGACGCTGCGCATCCTCACGGGGCTCTTGACTGCAGATAGCGGGAGCGCGTTGATCAATGGTGAGAGCTATTCAAAGCACAAGCCAGGGAGTATTGGGGTCTTGCTGGGTGCAGGATTTCCCGGAGGGCGCAAAGCCATCGACCAATTGAAGATCACGGCATTGGCCTATGGTGTCAGGCAAGAGCGAGTAGACGAAGTGGTTGAAATTCTTGAACTCGCCAAGGTGATTGACACCCGAACAAGTAAGTTGTCACAAGGAATGAAGCAGCGGCTTGGAATTGGATGCGCGATCCTTGCTGACCCTGATGTATTGATATTTGATGAGCCGGTCAATGGTTTAGATCCAGATGGAATCTTCTGGCTCCACAACTATCTGCGTGAAGAAGCTGACCGCGGTAAGACCATTTTGATTTCGAGTCATTATCTCAACGATATGGAACGTTATGTTGATCGCGTCTTGATCATCCAGCGCCAATTGCTCCTTAACGAGAAGTGGGATGAATCCAAGGTTGGTACTTTGGTCTCGGTCTTCAACGAGGTGACAAAGGGTCTAACAATTGATTAAGGAGAGAGTCTCTACCGCACTGAAATTTCTTCGCGTTGATTGGAGTTATCTCTCTGGGGGTTACTTCATATTCCAACTTCAGATGGTTTTGTACGTCGTCGTTGACGTTGGATTACTCGCGGGATTGAACGCCTTGAAGGTAATCGCAAATCCGACAATAACATTTGAGCGAATGTCGTTAATCTTTGCTTTTACGGGCGTCATAGCAACGGTTACTCAAGAATTTAAGGGTCAATACACTGATCCGATTCAATTGCTCTTTGGAACTTGGCGAAACCGGTATCTCACTCGCATTTTCACTACCTCACTTCTCTTCTCTCTAGTATTCGATCTCCTCATTGTTCTCTTCTCCCGAGTTGGCGAGTCTTCACCCTTTCATGTGAATCTGACCCTCAAGAATCTTGTTGGCTATAACGCTGCGCTATTGCTCATTATTACTCTCGGGGTATATCTGGCTTTCTTCCTTAAAGCTACCTTCCTCGCAAATTTCCTGCCTCCGTTGGTCATCGTTTTAGAGACAAGTGTCGGCGGGATCACTAAAGGCGCAAGTAACAAGTGGACCTTCACTGGCCTCTTCCTTCCCTTGCTCCGCGCCCAATCAACTCTTCACCTTCTCGCTGCCATTCTTCTGTATGGCTTGGCTGGATTTACGATCGCATCTCTTCTCACGCGCAACCGCACTCGGATCGAAGACAAATTAAATATTCAGACAGATAGAAAGTTTAGGTTCCGAAGTACACCGGGTGATTCGATCTCCTGGAGAATGGCAAGGGCAATCGAGAGACGCAACCACGATCTTGGGATTCGATTTGCTCAACTTTTCACAAACGTACAATTTCTAAGGTTGCCGATCCTCTTTCTTTGGATTGGAGTACTGCCGCTCATCAACAATAAGGTGCTGCAAATCCACGCACCGGAGCGGATCATCCTCCCAATCATCGCAGCATCAACGATTCAGTCGATCCTCTTCATTGCCTTGATCTCTCCTTCAATATTAGAGAATAAAGAGTTCATAGAAAACGAGTTGATCCTCTTTAAGAGTAAAGATGCATTTAGAGCGGCAACGGAGCGACTGTGGCAGATTATTTGCTCAGCGTGGGGACTCTTGATCGTGGCGCTGGCGGTACTGATTTACGGAGTACGAGGAGGGCATGTTGACTATCTATTCTCTCTCCGGCCGGCGCTTGTTGCGACGCTTTTGGCTCCAATATTTGTTAGCTTCGCTTTTGTAATCTTGCGGCTACCCGTCGATCCTCGATTCTTCCCCGTCTTTGCAATTGTTTACTATGTTTTGGATTCGGTGATACTTAACTCGATTCCACACGTTTCGCGGTACGCGCCTTCAGGCTTGATTGCCAACTTGGCAGGAGGTCGGGGGCTCTATCAAATCCTGATGGGTGAGTCTGGAGTCTCGGCGCCATGGATCGCGGCGTTTCTCGCTCTGGCAGTTTTCGTGGTCGCCGGGGTTCGCCGAGTTCGAGAGCGCTCCCTCGTTAGAAATGAGCTAGAGGCGTCCAGCCTCTCTTAAAGCACCGAGGAAACTTTGTAGTTCGGCGCTCTTTGGCTTCTCCAAAATCTCTTGAGGCGAGCCTGCCTCCACGATCTTGCCCTGGTGCAGAAACAAAACTTGGTCGGCCACTCTCTTGGCGAAGCCCATCTCGTGTGTGGCGATCATCATCGTCATTCCTTCGCTCTTCAATTCAGAGATCAGCGAGAGAACTTCTGCGATAAGTATTGGATCCAGTGCGCTCGTTACTTCATCGAGCAAAAGTACTTTGGGCTTGGTGATTACTGCCCGCAAGATCGCTACCCGCTGCTGCTGCCCTCCACTTAACAGGTCGGGATATTGCCTAGCCTTATCAGCCAAGCCGAAGCGTTCAAGAAGCTGCATCGCATTGCTCTCAGCTTCGATCTTGGAAACTCCGTGCACCCTTCGTGGCGCAAGGGTGATGTTCTGCA
>DAIMCZ010000048.1:0-2411 GCA_036726125.1 Candidatus Nanopelagicaceae bacterium | reverse complement strand
AACTAGATCCGAGCCGTAGCTCTTTCGCAGATTAATTATGTCGAGCATCGTCTTGGTCATTATTACCACTGCCCCTGTTGCACTCTGGCGAGATCTTGGCGACGTGTGACCCAATCGGTGAAGCGCGTTAAAGGAATTGTGAGAGACACAAAGAGTGCTCCCGCGACCACATAAGGTGTGAAGTTAAAGGATTGTGCGGTCTCAATCTGGGCGGCACGAATTGCATCAATAGCTCCAAGTACGGATATCAACCCCGAATCCTTCTGGAGCGAGATGAGGTCATTTAATAAGGCGGGAATCACCTTTCGCAGCGCCTGGGGTAGTACAACGTGGCGTTGTGTCTGAGTCTGTGTCAGCCCGAGAGCACGTGCAGCCATGCGTTGCGCAGGATTTACAGCTTCAATTCCTGCCCTGATGACTTCACCCACGTAGGCGGAGTAGGTCAAGATCAATGAGACTGTTCCGAGGACGACTACCGAGCTAGGAATCCACGAAATTCCGAGTCCGGGAAGGCCAAAACCAACCAAGAGCAGAACGAGCAAGAGTGGAAGCCCACGAAAGATGTCGGTATAGATGGTAGCCAGCAGGCGAACCGGATAAAGAACGGGGGAACGCGAGGTGCGGGCCAGTGCGATCAGGAGTCCAAAGATTAGAACTACGGCGGCTGCAATGATTAGGACTCGCAAATTGAGGAGGAGTCCGGAAAGAACATGCGGGAATGCGTCCTTTGCATAATGCCAACTAAAGAAGGATTGGCGCACTGCTTTAAAACCTGGTGCCCCAGTAACGATGATTGTGAGTGCAGTTCCAATAACGATCGTGCTTAGGACGGCAATTAACGTGGAACGACGAGAGGCCCGACGCCTAGCCGCCTCCCGCTGCAAGCGCAGCGGAGAAGGTTGGTAGGACATCGGGCCTCCGTTATCGATAATGGCGAAGACTACTTGAGGACTGGAGCTCCACCTGCAGTTGCCAGCCACTTAGCAGCAAGTGCCTTAAGTGTTCCGTTGGCGCGAAGCGCATCTACGGCAGCCGAAACTGACTTTGTGAGAGCGCTGCCCTTGGTGAGAACAAGTCCAAATTGGTCGCTACCAGCCTTAGGAGCGAACTGACCGAGGATTACTCCGTTGGAGAGTTCAGCACCTGCGACATAGAAAGCGGTTGGAAGGTCAAGGACGAGTCCATCGATCTGACCGTTCTTGAGGGCGGCGGTTGCTAGGTCGTTGGTATCGAATACGGCAGGCTTTCCCTTTGGCTTGATGACATCAGTGATCGTGGCGTACGAAGTTGAACCAACAGATGCTCCGAGCTTTGCATTTGCAAGATCAGCGATTGTCTTTGCCTTAGCTATCTTCGACTTGCTGGTCGTGATTATGGCTTGGGCGACATCGTAATAACCCGTTGAGAAGTCAACGGCCTTGGCGCGATCCGGAGTGATTGAAACTTCATTGATATCGAAATCAAAGGCCTTCTTACCAGGCTGAATAACCGTGTTGAAGGATGCCTTCACCCACTTAACCTTTGATGCTGGATACCCAAGTTGCTTAGCAACCGCGTAAGCAACAGCCGATTCGAAGCCCTTGCCATCTGCAGGGTTGTTGTTATCGAACCAAGGTGTGTAGGCGGGATCATCGGTTCCGATGGTCAGGGTTCCCTTTGTGAGTGTTGGAAGGTTTCCACCGGTTGCTGCTTGTGAGGCAGAGGTGGTGAATCCGAGGGAGAGGCTTCCAACGAGCGCAGCCGAGAGAACTGCGATTCCTAATTGCTTCTTCATTGTTTACTACCTTTCGGGCAGAGCGCTGCTCTGCAAAATACGGGGGATAAACCCGCGCTTGCCAGACTTTCTGGCCTGGTCCTCACCCGGAGCACCCCACCGCGTTGGAGGGTTGCTGTTCGACGAGCCGGGGCTTGATATCGACGCTCTTGACCGCGGCACACACTAGCAAAGCGCTTGGTGAAGCAGAAATTGCGACTACCTCGCATCTATCTTCTCGCGTATCCTTGAGCGAGAAGAGTCGTCTGGGGACACCGCGTTGCGACAGCACAGGATGCTGTGGTGCCGAGGAAAGTCCGGACTCCGCAGAGCAAAGTGGTGGGTAACGCCCACCCGGGGTAACCCGCGGGACAGTGCCACAGAAAATAACCGCCGCGCGTACACGCGGTAAGGGTGAAAAGGCGGTGTAAGAGACCACCGCATTGATGGTGACATCAATGGCTAGGCAAACCCCACTTGGAGCAAGACCAAAAAGATGGCATTGAGGGTTGCTCGCCCGAGTCATCAGGTAGGTCGCTTGATCGCGCGAGTAATCCCGCGACTAGATGGATGGTGCCCCATTCGCGAAAGCGAAGGACAGGATCCGGCTTATAGGGCGACTCTTCTCTCAATCAATGTAAAGAGTGATCTGGGGCGG
>DAIMCZ010000047.1:0-7075 GCA_036726125.1 Candidatus Nanopelagicaceae bacterium | reverse complement strand
CGACTGAAAATCGTGAGGTCGACAGTTCGATCCTGTCCCGAGCCACGCTTAATTATTTGTTAGAAGAACTGCCAGGAATCGCCTTCAAGAGGGCAGTTACTTCAGATTCCTTATAACGACGATGACCACCCAGCGTGCGGATACTGGTCAACTTGCCAGCTTTGGCCCAACGTGTGACGGTCTTGGGATCCACTCTAAATAGTGCGGCAACTTCCGATGGCGTCAGCAAGGTCTCTTGTTCGCTCATCGTCGCCCCCGTTGGTGAATTGGCGAAATGTCCATTTCGCACCGATATGGGTGCAGTATTCCTGTTATGCAACAGTTATGACAAGGGGTTGAGCAAGATTTTTTAGGCGGGTTTTACGAAGCCTGCTCTAGGGCCGAAACCTTCCGCCAGCGTGAAACCAGCCGTTCGTACCCCAAACCGGCTGCCGCACCGTCACCACTTGATAGGCCGCCCAGAGAAAGTTGGATATCTTCAACCGAGGTGTCGGCTTCTAGCCCTTCGAAACCATCCTCCTTGAGGCTCTGCTCCAGATAGTTAGCCAGCCCGCCGTAATCGAGTTCGACGAGAGATTCAGCGTGGAACATATTGAGCCACTCCAAGAGGTCCGCTATCTCTTGTTCAATTGGACCGTTCCCGAAAGCACCAACCACACACTGGTGGGTAAACATGCAACGCTTCTTCGCATTTGAAATTGAGGTACGCAAGATCGTGAATGCGCCATCCTCGTTATGACCACGCAACCGTTCATCGGGTTGAAAGAGTGAGAACCAGCGCGGAGGAATGATCCAAGTCTCGGTAAAGATATGTGGGACTTTATCTTCGACACTTTCTGAGTTGATCAAAATCGCCTCTTCAACATTGGCGGGCACGAAGAAACGCGCCACATTAAGTGGCATTGACTCTTTAAAATCTGCGAGCGCAACCCATGAACGAGCGGCCGTTGACCATGGTGCAACGTATCGCTTTCCTTCAAATTCGAGAATATGTGCGCCATCTGCTGTTAGCGCTGGAGGCTCAGATGAAATCAGGCGGCGCAGCGCACGAATCTGTTCGTCGTAACCAGTTGAGGCAGTAATTGGAATTGCATTCCACCGCAGCTGTTCCGCAGGTTCAAATGCATCTATCGGCTCATAAACCCGAAGGGATGCAACGTAAGGAGTTGGACGCATCGTGAGGATACGCTGATGACTTAATTACGCGCGCTTGGCGTAATTGTCATCTGCATATGGATCTTCATCGCTCTCATCGGTGACCGTACGTGTAACGGGTGCTTCACCGTGGAGCTCTTTTGCTAAACGCTCTAAATCCATATCTGGACCAGAATATTTAAGATCGCGTGCGACTCGGGTCGCTTTAGCTTTCTGTCGGCCACGCCCCATAGCGAGACCTCCTTCTTCTCTATCTAATAACCCATGTTTTAAGTATCGTCAGGAGGGTAGGTTATCGCTCTTGGTATCTCCCTACCAATGCAGACCCGCTTTCGGCGGTTCTACGCTCAATTTTCCCACAGACCCAGCCCTTCATGCCGCGGGCCGAAAGGCTGCGCAGGGCTAAATCGGCGACTTGAGGGGCAACGATCGCCACCATGCCAATGCCACAGTTCCAGGTTCGCTCCATATCGGCCTCTGCAACCCCTCCGAGGCGGGCGAGGTAGGCCATTTCGAGCGGCAGAGACCAGGTTGAACGATCAAAGGTAGCCACCAAGCCCTCTGGGAGTACCCGAGACGTATTGGCAGCCAAGCCTCCGCCGGTGATGTGGGCGTAACCATGCAGATTCTCTTTTAGACCGCGGTGGAGGGCTAGACAGTCCAGCGAGTAGATCTCGGTCGGGGTTAGTAGCACTTCGCCGAGCGTCTTTCCAAATTCAGCGACGTGCTGATCCAGTGAGAGGTTCTGAGTCTTCAAGATATGTCGCACGAGTGAGTATCCATTGGCGTGGAGACCCGAAGCGGGCATCGCAACGATGAGATCTCCTTCGCGAACTAGGTGCTCGCCCAATAAATTTTCGTAGTCCACTGCCCCGGTGGCGGCTCCCGCAATATCAAATTCATCTTCGGCCAAGAGACCAGGATGTTCAGCGGTTTCACCACCTACGAGTGCGGTTCCCGCCTTCTGACAACCAATCGCAATTCCTTTAACAATCTCTGCAATCCGCTCCGGAAAGACTTTTCCTACGGCGATGTAATCAGTCATGAAGAGTGGTTCTGCGCCACATACAACCAAATCATCTACCACCATCGCAACTAAATCTTCACCGATCGTGTCGTACTTTTGCATGAGACGAGCAATCTCGGTTTTTGTCCCAACACCATCCGTCGATGTGGCGAGTAGAGGGCGATTAAATTTCTTCAGAGCAGATACATCAAAGAGCCCGGCAAAACCACCGATATCTCCGATAACTTCTGAGCGACGGGCCTTTGCAAGATGCGCCTTCATTAATTCAACGGCGCGATCTCCTGCAACGATATCTACACCTGCGGCTTCGTACGAAGTCATTCGTATCGATTTACAATCTCAAGCAGATTCTTTCCGGCAGATAAGTCAGCTGGAATATCAATCGGGTACTCACCGGTGAAACAAGCGGTGCAAAGTTTTGACTCGGCGATCGTGGTGGCTGCCACCAAGCCCTCCATCGATACATATCCCAGCGAATCAGCACCGATCGAACGGCGGATCTCTTCAACTTCTAAGCCTGCAGCAATTAACTCGGCGCGCGAAGCAAAATCAATTCCGTAGTAACAAGGCCATTTAACTGGTGGCGACGAGATGCGCACGTGAATTTCAAGAGCACCTGCCTCACGCAACATGCGAATTAAGGCACGTTGGGTATTTCCTCGGACGATCGAATCATCTACAACAACGATGCGCTTTCCTTCAATCACATCACGCAGTGGGTTGAGTTTGAGGCGAATACCAAGTTGTCGAATCGTCTGACTCGGTTGAATAAAGGTGCGGCCCACATAGGAGTTCTTAACCAACCCGGCGCCGTAGGGAATCCCTGATTCGCGGGCGTAACCCACTGCGGCAGGTGTGCCAGATTCTGGGACAGGTATCACCAAATCAGCGGAAACCGGGTGTTCTTTAGCTAGTTGGGCGCCCAACGCTACGCGAGTTGTATGCACATTGCGGCCGGCGATCGAGGTGTCCGGGCGAGCGAGATATACATATTCAAAGATGCAGCCCTTAGGTTCAGGCTCTGCCCAACGAGTTGAACGAAGACCATTCTCATCAATGGCAATAAATTCTCCGCACTCAACTTCGCGTACGAAAGATGCTCCGACGATATCGAGTGCTGCAGATTCAGATGCAACAACCCAACCGTGATCCAATTTTCCGATTACAAGTGGGCGCACGCCATTGCGATCGCGTGCAGCATAAAGAGTGTGCTCATCCATAAATACCAAAGAGAAAGCACCTTTAAGCAGCGGCAAGATAGCGAGCGCAGAGCTCTCAAAATTCTTGCCCTCTTGAGCTGCGATAAGCGCTGTCATAATTTCGGTATCTGTCGTCGCGTGCATGCCGTGATCGTTCTTGGGGGCAATCTTGCTGAGCGTCTCAGCCAAGTCGCCGGTGTTCGTTAAGTTTCCATTGTGTGCGAGCGCTAGCGTGCCGTGATTTGTAGAGCGCAGAGTTGGTTGTGCGTTGGCCCATGTAGAAGAACCAGTAGTTGAGTAGCGACAATGCCCAATCGCTAATTTTCCGGTAAGAGTCGCAAGATCATTTTCGGTAAAGACCTGCGAAACCAGTCCCATATCTTTATAAACAACGATGCGCTTGCCATCTGATGTTGCGATGCCCGCCGACTCTTGTCCGCGATGCTGTAGGGCATAGAGTCCATAAAAAGTTAGCTTCGCGACCTCTTCATCCGGTGCCCAGACACCAAATACGCCGCACTCATCTTGTGGACCCTTCTCCGCGCCAAAAGTCTCGAAGGTTAGCTTTCCATCGGGGCGGCGGGTCACTCTGTAATCCTAATTGTCTGCGCAGCCTGCTGAAACAATTGCGAGAGATCGGAGCGTTCCCCGCTTGCAGTGATTCGTCCATCGCGTAGCCCATCGCTCCACTCGAGAGTGCCTGCGATAAGTCCGAAAAATTCGGTGGCGCCCATTTCGACAACATTGGGAGGTGTCCCACGAGTGTGCTTGGGACCTTCGCAACATTGAATCGCTGCGTAGGGAGGAATGCGAAGTTCTACTGCGTGGCCGGGAGCAAGTTTGCTTATCTCTTCGAGGAGCGCTTTGACCTGCGATAAGACCTGAGGATCGCGCGCCATAACCGCCTCTTACCCGAAGAGCTTCGGCAGGGTTTGGGTGTGGGCTTGGCGCAGCTCATCCAATGGGATGGCTGCTCCATTGATCACAAGCGCGTCTCCACCAGAGATACCTAGCTCGTGGAGCGCGATTTCAAACTTCTCTGCGAGGACAGCCAGAGCGGCAAGGTGCTCAGCTTTAACGGTCACCAGTACGCGTCCGGGGGTCTCGGCAAAGAGTCCTGCGGCCACGCCACCCGGGATGTATTGAGCGGGTAGGTCGATGCTTGCCCCGATGCCGTTTCGAAGAACTGCCTCTGTCAGGGCCGCAGCCAAACCGCCATCGCTCAAATCGTGCGCGGACTCAAAGAGTGGTTGCCCCTCAAGGAGCAGGTTTATCAGGCGCATTTCAGTGGCGATATCCGGGGTGGGAGCGTGATCGCCCATTTGGCCATGTAGATGGGCCCACTCTGAACCGCTGAAGTTATCGCTGGTGTTTCCCAGCTGAACAATCGACAAACCTGCCGCGGGAATCCCCATCTTGGTTCGGGTCGTGACATCTTGGATCACACCCAAGACTCCAATCACCGGAGTTGGAAGAATCGCGACGGCGCCAGTCTGATTGTAGAAAGAGACATTTCCGCCAGTAACTGGCAGTCCCATTTCTAGGCAGATATCCGCTAAACCGCGCACGGTTTCAGCGAATTGCCACATAACACCCGGATCTTCAGGAGATCCAAAATTCAAACAGTTAGTGACCGCGAGTGGCTTTGCACCAGTCGTTGCAATATTGCGGCAAGATTCAAGAAGCGCCAATTTTGCACCGTTATACGGATCGAGATAAGACCAGCGCGCATTGGCATCAGTTGAGATTGCCACGCCTAAGTTGGTGTTCTCGTCAATACGGATCATTCCCGAATCTTCAGGTTGCGAAAGAACAGAATTTCCCTGGACATATCGATCGTATTGATCAGTGACCCAGGACTTATCAGCGATATTTGGCGAAGCGATAAGAGCGAGCAATTCACGCTTAATGGATTCGGTGGAATCTAAAGTTGGAAGCGTGGTTGGGGTGAGCGTCTCGAGATACGCAGGCTTAGCGATCGGACGGTTATATACGGGTCCATCATGAGCCACTGTGCGCGGAGGAACATCAACAATTAGCTCACCATTAAAGGTGATCTCCAGATTTTTACCGTCGGTGACTTCACCGATGACGGTTGCGGTGACATCCCACTTCTTGCAGATCTTCATAAAGCGTGCCAGCTTTGATGGTTCGATGATGGCGCACATGCGCTCTTGTGACTCTGACATCAAGATCTCTTCTGGCGAGAGCGATGGATCGCGAAGTGGAACCTTCTCGAGCTGAATCGACATTCCGCCAGAACCTGCAGAAGCCAACTCACTCGTTGCGCAGGAGAGTCCAGCACCGCCGAGGTCTTGGATACCGATAACTAGATCTTCGGCAAAGATCTCTAAGGAACATTCGATCAAAACTTTTTCGGCGAAAGGATCGCCCACCTGCACTGCAGGACGCTTGGCTGCCTTACCTGAAGCAAAGGTCTCAGAGGCTAGAACAGATACGCCGCCGATTCCATCTCCACCGGTCTTTGCACCAAAGAGAACTACTAGATTGCCGGTGCCGTGAGCTGTAGCGAGTTTGATATCTTCGTGTCGCATAACGCCGACACAGAGCGCATTAACAAGTGGATTACCTGCGTAGGTTGGATCGAATACGACTTCTCCGCCGATATTTGGAAGGCCTAAGCAGTTCCCATACCCACCTACACCGGCCACAATTCCAGGGAGAACGCGGCGAGTATCCACGGCATCGGCTGGCCCAAAACGCAATGGGTCCATGATTGCGATGGGGCGCGCACCCATAGTCAAAATATCGCGAACAATTCCGCCCACACCCGTCGCTGCACCTTGATAAGGCTCAATAAAAGATGGGTGATTGTGCGACTCAATTTTGAAAGTGACCGCGTAACCCTGCCCGATATCTACTACGCCAGCGTTCTCGCCAATTCCAACTAGGAGAGCGTCAGAGTGAGGGGCCTTCTCGCCAAATTGCTTGAGGTGTACTTTCGAAGATTTGTACGAGCAATGTTCGGACCACATGACGGAGTACATGGCGAGTTCAGATGATGTTGGACGGCGTCCCAAAATCTCTTTAATGCGAGCGTACTCATCCTCTTTCAGACCGAGCTCACGCCAAGGTTGTGTCAGCTCCGGCTGCGCAGCAGCAACCGTAACGGTATCGAGTGCCATCAACGTCCCACCAAACTGTGCAATATGGATGTGAAAAAAGTTAGCCCATCTTCACTTGGACCTGTTAAGGATTCAATTGCCTGCTCTGGGTGTGGCATTACGCCGACAACATTTCCACGGGCATTGGTAATTCCAGCAATATCATTCTTAGAACCATTGGGATTTGAATCCGCGTAGCGCAGGACTACGCGACCCTCAGATTCCAACTCATGAAGAGTTTGCGCACTCGCTTGAAACGAACCTTCACCATTCTTAATGGGAATAACTAAGCGATCACCCTTGGTGTAACCAGATGTCCATGGAGTAGATGCGTTCTCAACGGTCAGCGGTTGATCGGTGCAGACAAAGTGCAAGCCTTGATTGCGAGTGAGCGCGCCTGGCAGCAAGTGAGATTCGCAGAGAATCTGGAAACCATTGCAGATTCCGAGAATGGGAAAGCCGTGCTCTGCAGCGATAATGATCGAAGACATGATGGGCGCGAAGCGAGAGATCGCGCCACAGCGCAGATAATCGCCATAAGAAAATCCACCGGGCAGAACTACGGCTTG
>DAIMCZ010000046.1:0-7289 GCA_036726125.1 Candidatus Nanopelagicaceae bacterium | reverse complement strand
CAGCGATCAAGTTGTACTCGGTCAATTGTTGGCGGACCTTATCTGGGTTAGCGCCTTCTTTATCGACCTTGTTCACAGCGACGACGATTGGAACATCGGCCGCTTGCGCATGGTTGAGCGCTTCAATTGTCTGAGGCATCACACCATCATCGGCTGCGACAACCAGGATCGCGATATCAGTTACCTTCGCACCACGAGCACGCATAGCGGTGAACGCTTCGTGACCCGGAGTATCGATAAAGGTAATTGCGCGTTCTACGCCATCATGCATGCGGTGAATTTGGTAAGCACCAATGTGCTGCGTAATTCCACCAGCTTCAGATTTGATGACTTCGGTCTTACGAATCGCATCCAAGAGACGGGTCTTACCGTGATCGACGTGTCCCATAACAGTGACGATTGGCGAGCGCACGACGAGATCCTCGTCAGCAATATCTTGCAGCTCTTGCTCCAGATTAATATCGAACTCTTCAAGGAGTTCGCGATCTTCATCTTCAGGGCTAACAACTTGAATGACAAAGCCAAGTTCGCCACCAAGAATCTTGAAGGTATCTTCATCAACGGATTGCGTTGCAGTAACCATCTCACCGAGGTGGAATAGCGCTGATACGAGTGATGCTGGATCGCCATTAATCTTCTCAGCGAAATCCATCAGGCTCGCGCCGCGACGTAAACGAATTACAGTCTTGCCATCACCATGAGGAACAACTGCTCCACCAAGTGATGGTGCCGCCATATTGTCGAACTCTTCGCGTAGCGCCTTCTTACTCTTATGCGCCTTGCCCTTCTTACTGCCCTGCTTACCGAATGCACCAGCGGTGCCGCCACGTTGATGGCGACCGCCGCCCTTTCCACCAAAGTTGGAAGGACCGGTAGATGCTGGGGCTGCTGAAGGAGAGCGATATGGAGAACTTCCTGGGGCGCCTCCTGGACGAGGCGCACCTGCGCCTCCAGGACGCGGTGCACCGGGACCTGCTGGACGAGCAGCAAAACCTGGGCGAACAGCACCAGGACGATTGCCAGCCATTGGTGGACGCTCACCTGGACGAATTGGACGGTTAGCAGGAGGACGCGGAATTGCTCCTCCGACGGTTGAAGAGAATGGATTGTTACCTGCGCGAGGTGGGCGCGGGATTGCACCTGCAACTTGCGCAGGGTTTGGAGCTGCAAATGGATTATTGCCAGGACGCGGTGGCTTTGGAAGCGCAGCATCGCCTTGTGGAGTTTCAGTCTCTGCAGCAGCGGCCGGAGCTACTGGCGGCATTGGTACTACTAGAGGACGTGGAACTGCCGAAGCAGGGGCGGTCGATCCAGCTGAGATACCGAGTTGATTGCGGGTGCTCTCATCAAGTTGTGCGATGGCAGCATCAATCTCCGCCTGTGTTGGTTCAGGCTTCTTGGGAACCGCCTTCTTAGCGGCAGCCTTTTTAACCGGCGCACTCTCGGCCGGCTTCATATCTGGGAACTTCTCCATCAACTTTCGCACCACAGGTGCTTCTACAGTCGATGAAGCTGACTTAACGAACTCACCAACTTCTTGTAACTTGGTGAGGAGCTCTTTACTGTCGAGCCCTAACTCTTTTGCTAATTCGTAAACGCGGACCTTTGCCACAGTTGCCTTCCTGGTTCTCGGCCCCTGCGTCTATCGCGGGAGCCTAAATAAGTGCCTTACTCATGAGCGCGCGGTGCTCATGATTGTGTATGTGCCTTCATTTTTGCTCCTTGTTAATCATCAAACGGCCATTGAGAAAATTCTCTAAGGCAGAGGTGTTAAGTTCTTCACGAGACTTAAAAGCCCGAGTGAAAGACTTGCGCTGCGTTGCCAACTCGAAACATCTCGGGTGTAACCACGCTCCTCGACCATTTAGCAGTCCATCGGGATCGGGGGTTACCTGACCATTAAGTGCTACTAAGTGGAGGAGTCCTTTCGAACTCTCTCGGCTCCGACAGGCGATACAGCTGCGCATCGGGACCATTAGGGAGAACCTTACTCGCTAGGAGCGGTGAGGCGTAAATCCTCGTTCGCAAGCGAGAGGGCCTGCTCAGCTTCAGCCTGTGCGGCGGCTTCTGCAGCGGCCTGTGCCTTGGCGATATCGCTCGGCTTGAGTAGTCGCTCGACAGGGTTATCTGGATGGATATCCATACGCCACCCGGTGAGTTTGACCGCCAGGCGGACATTTTGACCATCTTTTCCGATGGCCAACGAGAGTTGGAAATCCGGGACGATGACCTTCGCGGACTTAGCCTCAAGATCAACGATCTCAACGCTGGTGACCCGCGCCGGAGCGAGGGCGCTGGCAACATAGAGCGCAGGGTCCTCAGAGAAATCCACGATATCGATCTTCTCACCGTGCAATTCATCGGTGACCGCCTTCGAGCGTGCTCCCATAGGTCCAATCAAGGCACCCTTGGGGCTTACCCCTGCCCGATTAGATCGAACAGAAACTTTGGAGCGCTGACCAGGCTCTCTGGAAACACCGATGATCTCAACGACACGATCTTTGAGTTCTGGAACTTCAAGAGTGAAGAGCATCTTTACAAACATCGGGTGGGTACGCGAGAGCGTGACCTCCGGACCCTTCTCCCCCTGGCGAACATCGACGACATAGGCCTTGATTCGATCGCCGTGTTTGAAATGTTCTGTCGGGACCTGCTCATTGAGCGGAACCTTGCCCTCAACACGTCCTAGATCAACATAAATAATATTTGCATCGCGTCCCTGCTGAACGACTCCCGAAATAATGTCACCGACGCTACCCGTGAACTCTGCGACGATACCTGCATCATTCATCGCTCGCATTTTTTCTTTCAAGACTTTGCGGACTAAGGACTTGATCTTGGATTCGAATCCTTCGGGCATATCGGTGATGGTGCCTGTGTAAATCCCTTCCGCATCAAATTGCGGAACGTGAATCAGTATCTCGCCAGTTTGGCGGTTGAGCACGGCACGTCCTTGGGGCTTAGCCTCAGGCAACTCTCCGTAACCTTCTGTAACAGTCTGTTCGATCGAGTTAATTAGTTTTTCGAGTGGGATGCCCTTTTCAACGGTCATCGCCAACAGTGCATCTACATCAACGCTCATCGCTACTCGCCCTTCTTGAGGGACTTAAATTCAATCTCAACCTGTGCCCGGTTGATATCTGACAATGCAATGACTTCGCCATCGATCGAGACTGTTTGCTCTACCTGTTCGCCGATGCGCCCCTTCTTTATCGACCCATCGGTGAGTGTCACCGTAACAAGGCGATCTTGGTTCTTACGCCAGTGGCGCGGAAGGGTAAGAGGGCGGTCAATACCGGGTGTGCTCACTTCGAGAGTAAATGGCGCATCGCCGAGCTCAACAAGGCTTTCGAGAATTTCGGAGATCTCTTTTGTAACGGAGGTAACCTGATCAAGATTGAGCGGAGTATCTCCATCAATAACAACGGTGAGAATTCGAGGTGAAGCGTTATCAAGTGTGACTTCTTCTAAATAGATGCCAGATGCCTCAATAATCGGGGCAATACTCGAGGTAATTGCTGCAATAACACTCATTACTGGCTCTCTTTCCGCTATTTAGTTATAGACCCAACTATAACTCAACTTAGCAATGAGAGCCGCCACCACAATCAAGAAGATACGACGCACGAGCGGAGAGCCGCCTCTAATCGCTAGACGGGAGCCGATCAGAGCCCCAGCTACGTTGGCGAAGGCAAGCGCCAACCCTAAGCGCCACCAGATATGCCCCGTTAATTGGAAGGTAAGGATCGCACCAAAATTTGTAGAGATATTGACTAACTTCGCGGTTGCACTTGCCTTGAGGAATTCATAGCCGACCACAATCACAAGAAGAAATACGAGGAAAGTTCCAGTTCCTGGTCCAAAGAGTCCATCGTAGAAACCGATCAATAAACCGCAACCTGCGACAATCCAAAGCCGCGTGCGATGCGTGTAACGCAATCGCTCATTAAGGCCCAACTCAGGCTTGCGCCAGGTGTAAATCCCCACCAGAACTAAGAGAATAAGAATTAAGGGGTGAAAGACCGCGGTTGGGAAGTGTGCCGCAAGGCGCGCTCCACCAATTGAACCGACGAGTGCAGGAAGAGCCATCGTGAGTGTCAATCGCAGATCTGGTCGCACCTTCTTAAAGTAAGAAGCGGCTGCAGTCGATGTTCCAAAGATAGATGGAATTTTATTGGTACCAAGAATAAGTGGAATCGGTTTGTTGGAGATGCCAATCAGGAGGGCAGGGAGTTGAACGAGACCGCCTCCACCTGCCACGGCATCGACAAAACCCGCGAAGCCTGCAGCGAGCGCTAAGAAGAGAAAATTGGCAACCGACATCGGTTAATTAATTGCGCTCAAAATTTCCGAGAGAGCGCTATCAACTGCGAATTCCTCTTTGCTTCCTGTGGCCCGCACGCGGAATTCAATCTTTCCTTCAGCCAGCGACTTACCGACGATCACGATGTAGGGCACACCGATGAGCTCAGCATCTTTGAATTTCACACCTGCACTGGAATCGCGACGATCATCAAAGAGGACTGTGAGGCCACTTGCCTCGAGCTCCTTCGCAAGTGATTCCGCATAATCAAAGATCGAATCGTCCTTGCCAGCGGCAACGAGATGGATATCTGCAGGGGCAATTTCACGGGGCCAGTTCAAGCCGATCTCGTCATAGCTCTGCTCCGCGATGGCAGCTACTGCCCGCGATACGCCGATTCCATAAGAGCCCATGGTGACAACCTGCGCCTTGCCATTCTGATCCAGAACGGTGAGACCCAACGCTTGGGCATATTTGCGTCCGAGTTGGAAGATATGCCCGATCTCAATCGCGCGATCAATAACGACGGGGGTATCGCAATTTGGGCAAGGATCTCCGGCCTTTACTTCGGCCGCCTCTACGAACGCGGCAACAGTGAAGTCACGACCATGAGTAACAAAGCGCGCATGCTTATCTCGCTCATTCGCACCAGTGATCCAGTGCGAGCCAATGACGATGCGAGGATCGGCGTAGACCGTGATTCCTAGCGCAGCAGCATCTTGTGGACCGACATAACCTTTGACGAGGCCAGGGAATTTTGCAAAATCTTCATCCTCAAAGAGTCGGAGATCTTGCACGCCCGCGAGATTTGCACCGACACGCTTCAGATCAACTTCGCGATCTCCTGGTACAAGTACAGAGATCGCCTTGCCATCTGCCATCAACAGAACATTCTTCAAGGTATCGCCACCGGTGATGCTCTCGCCAAACTTGGAGTTCACCAGTTCCACGAGAGTGTCAATGGTGGGAGTGTTCGGTGAGTCAAAGACTTCATAGGCTGGAGGAACTTCGCCCGCGTATGCAGCGACCTTGGTAACCATTGCCTCTACATTTGCTGCAAAGCCACACTTCTCACAGAGAACATAGGTGTCCTCACCCGTTGGGCAAGGAGCTAGAAACTCCTCAGACTTTGATCCGCCCATCGCACCTGACATCGCAGAAACGATATTGAACTTGAGTCCAAGGCGATTGAAGGTCTTGATATAGGCCTCGCGATGGCGTTGATACGAGGCTTCTAGACCAGCATCATCAATATCGAATGAATAAGAATCCTTCATGACAAATTCGCGACCGCGAATGATTCCGCTGCGTGGACGTGGCTCATCGCGGAACTTTGTTTGAATTTGATAGATCGACAATGGAAGATCTTTATACGAGGAGAACTCGCCCTTCACCATCAAGGTAAACATCTCTTCGTGGGTAGGTCCTAGGAGGTAGTCATTGCCCTTGCGATCTTTAAGGCGGAAGAGATCAGGGCCATATTCGTGCCAGCGATTGGTCTCTTCGTAAGGTTCACGTGGAAGTAGCGATGGGAAGTGGACCTCTTGGAATCCTGCGGCATCCATCTCTTCACGAATGACCTTCTCGACATTGCGGTAGGTGCGATAGCCGAGCGGCAACCATGAGTAGATTCCAGCGGCGACGCGACGCACATAGCCAGCACGCACCAAAAGGCGGTGGCTCGCGACTTCGGCATCGGCAGGATCTTCGCGGAGCGTACGTAACAAGAGGGTCGACATTCGCAACATGCGAGAACCCTATCTAAAGCAGAAAGTCTTAGAGACCGTTCACTGTTGGTGTGCCTGATGCAACGCCTGCTGCAGCCATTTCGTCGGCTAAGCGATTGGCTTCGAAGATCAGAGTTTCAACAATCTCAGACTCAGGAACGGTCTTGATGACCTCTCCCTTTACGAAGATCTGTCCCTTACCGTTGCCAGAGGCGACTCCGAGATCTGCTTCGCGCGCTTCTCCGGGACCATTAACAACGCAACCCATTACAGCTACACGGAGCGGAACTGTCATGCCCTGTAATCCAGCTTGTACCTTCTCGGCCAGTGAATAAACATCCACTTGGGCGCGGCCACATGATGGGCAGGAGACGATCTCTAACTTACGTTGGCGTAAGTTGAGTGACTCGAGGATAGAGATACCTACCTTGACCTCTTCAACTGGTGGGGCCGAGAGCGATACGCGGATGGTGTCACCGATTCCTTCAGCGAGCAGAATCGCGAAGGCGGTTGCAGATTTGATGGTGCCTTGGAAGATCGGACCGGCCTCAGTTACGCCGAGATGCAATGGATAGTCGCACTGCGCAGCCAGGAGGCGGTAGGCCTTCACCATGGTCACTGGGTCGTGGTGCTTTACAGAGATCTTGATATCAGAGAAGCCGTGCTCTTCGAAGAGCGATGCCTCCCAGAGGGCAGATTCAGCGAGCGCCTCTGGAGTTGCCTTGCCGTACTTGGCGAGCAGGCGTGGGTCGAGCGAACCAGCGTTTACGCCGATACGGATAGGAATTCCAGCATCCCCCGCGGCCTTGGCGACCTCTTTTACCTTGTCATCGAATTGCTTGATATTGCCCGGGTTTACCCGGACTGCAGCACAGCCAGCGTCGATAGCGGCAAAGATGTACTTAGGTTGGAAGTGGATATCTGCGATAACCGGAATCTGAGACTTCTTGGCGATTGCCTTAAGGGCGTCGGCATCATCCTGGCTTGGGACGGCCACTCGGACGATCTGGCATCCCGAAGCGGTGAGTTCAGCGATCTGCTGCAGGGTGGCATTTACATCTGAGGTGAGCGTGGTGCACATCGATTGCACGCTTACAGGGGCATCGCCTCCAACCAGGACGCTACCTACCTTGAGCTGCTTGCTCTTACGGCGGGGGGCGAGGACGGGAGGGGGCGCTGCAGGAATTCCGAGATCAACCATGGCTTTATTCTGCCTCAAATCAGAGATTGAAGTGGACTGGATTGAAGATATCGGCCGC